>CAZISU010000962.1:0-3103 GCA_964541935.1 uncultured Planctomycetaceae bacterium
CCGGCGAGCCACGACAGTTCATTCACCTCAATTGAGCAGTAAATCAACAAGCCCCTTGGGGGAGGCTTTAAACTTGCTGATATGACGATGTGATCGTTAAGATTTGTTGCAAATTGCAAGGCAAAGGCAAGTATGTACTCGATCGGTGAGTTTTCAAGAATCACGGGCCTGACGGTCAAGACGCTTCGTCATTACCACAAGGTGGGATTGCTCGCGCCGGCGTGCATTGACGAAGAGACCGGGTATCGATACTACAATGCTTCCTCGGCAGACAGGGCCCGAATTGTTTCGCAACTTCGGCGGATGCAGTTCTCAATCGGTGATATCCGCGAGATTCTTGCCAGCGGCGAAGACGACTCTGATTTAGTGGATCATCTGGAGCGTCAAAAGGCAGCCCTAAGCGACAAAATCCGACACCATCGAAACATCGTCAGATCGCTTGAAACAATCATTCGAATTGAAAGGGAGGCGGAGATGACGACAAAGCAGACTACATTTGAAATTGAAGAGAAGAATATTGAACCGATGCTAATCGCCGGTATTCGCATGAAAGGCTGCTATGGCGAGTGCGGCAATGGTTTCTCAAAGATCTGTCGAGCCGCGGGGCGGCATATGAGTGGCAAGCCGATGTGTCTTTGCTACGACGCAGAGTATAAGGAAAACGACGCCGACTTCGAGCCGGCCGTGCCGATCAGCAAGGTCATTCAATCCGAAGGGATTTCGGTTCGTGAACTGCCCGGCGGCCGATGCGTTTCTCTCGTCTTCCAAGGCCCATATGGCGAATCAGCCCACGGCGAGGCCTATCGGCGGCTCTTGGAATATATCAAGCAGCATGAATATCGAGTCCGAGAGCCTAGCCGTGAAATCTACCTGAAGGGGCCTGGAATGATCTTTTGCGGCAATCCCAAGAAATATCTCACCGAGATACAATTTCTATATGATACGGATGCAACCTCGCTGTCGTAATGCCATCAACCACTACGGCGTAAACTGCGGCGACGCTTCAAAAGCCGCCGTATAATGCAACGCACTGAAGCCTTGACGTCCCATGTACTCAGTCACATTGCTGGTGATATCGCGGGTCATGGCGTCGATAACATAGATCTGCCCGCCGACGTTGGCCATCACGAAAAAATGAGTGCGCGCGTACGACGAACCGTGAGGACGCGTGCCTCTGACTATCACATGACGCCCCGGACCCAACGATAGCACTTGGCTCCGCAAGGCTTGCGCGCCGGTCGCCTGTCGCCAACTGGCGCTGATATCATAGCGGGAAGTCCCCAGGCTGGTCGGGGCGGGAGTGATTGTGCCCGTGTTTAAATAGTCGTCTACTGCGTCGGCCGACATGGGACAGTCGGCGTCACCGGGCGACGGGTAGAGTTGTTGCAATATGGCATGCCCTCCGGCCCCAACAAGATCTTCATACTGACCCATGATAATTCTCCTGTGTTTGGTGCTGTCCTACCAATGTTATCGATGGGGGCAGAAAAGAGTTGCTCGATTTTCATGCTGTTTTCGGAAACTAGCGGATGATTGATGATCCTCCGAACCACCCAACAAGGTTATGTTGCCCAAATATTATAAATGTTTTGTGATATATTGACACTTATTTCGGCTTAAGAACGACTATAATCAAGAATGATGTTTCGGGTATAATAACTGGCACGAGTCACGGCACCAAAGCTGGAGCATCACCCCCCCCCACCAAGTCCAACCCCTTCATCACACCAAGAAAGTTTCACTATGGTAAAGCGTTTCGCGATCCATTACATCCTGCTGGGCATTATCGCCGCCGGCTGTTTCATGCTGAACACCGACAACCCCGCCATGGGCAGCGATCATAAAGATAACGCTTCGCAAAAACTCGATTGGCGACTGGGCGCCACCTCGTACAGTTTCCGGCTCTTTACTTTCTTCGAGGCAATCGACAAAACCAAGGCCCTGGGGCTCAATTACATCGAGGTCTTTGAAGGCCAAACCATCAGCAAGGACATCTCGGCCAAAATCAATCGCAAACTGTCCGACGAAACTATCGCCAAAATCCGTCGCAAGCTCGACGACGCCGGCGTGACCTTGACCAGCATCTACATGGGAGTGCCGGGCGACGAAGCCGGTTGTCGCACGGTGTTCGAGTTCGCCCGCAAGTTGGGGATCGCTACCATTATTTCAGAGCCGGACCCCAAGAGCCTTGACACCATCGAGAAGTTCTGCGACGAGTATGGCATCAACCTGGCGTTGCACAACCATCCCAAGGGCACATCTAAATATTGGCACCCGCGAGAAGTTCTAAAGGCCTGCGAGGGGCGCGGTAAGCGAATCGGAGCCTGTGCCGACCTGGGCCATTGGCAACGTTCGGGCATCGAACCGGCCGAGGGCGTGCGGATGTTGGGCGAGCGGATTATCAGCTTTCACGTTAAGGACCTCAACAAGTTCGGCGAGCCCAAAGCACACGATGTGCCCTGGGGGACCGGCCGGGGCAATATCGCAGCGGCTCTCGAAGAGGTCAAACGTCTGGGCATCGAGCCGACCATCTTCGGGATCGAGTACGAACACAACTGGAAAAGCTCTATGCCCGAAATCGCCGAGTGCGTAAAATTTTTCAACACATTTCAGCAAAAAACATTATCCTCGGATAAATAGAGATCACAAGGAACTCAATAATGAAAAACCAATATCACCCATCGCGACGTCGTTTTCTGGCCGCCGCCACGGCGGCGGTGGCGTCGCCGTGCATCGTTTCGGCTTCGGCCTTGGGCAAGGACGGTTCATTGCCGCCCAGCGAGCGGATCACAATCGGAATGCTGGGCGTGGGCAACCGTGGCAACAGTTCCATCCGCGCTTTGCATCCGCTGCCCGAGGCCCAGATTGTGGCCGTTGCCGACCCGCGGCAGCGACGCCGCGAGATGACGCAAGCCCACGTTAACGGCACATACGCAAAACGAGCCAACAAGGCCACCTACAAGGCCTGCGACGCCTACCACGACTTCCGCGACCTGCTGGCCCGTGCGGATATCGACGCCGTTTGGGGCACCGCGCCCGACCACTGGCACGGCGTGCTCTACAACCTGGCGTTGGAAGCCGGCAAGGACATGTACGGCGAGAA
>CAZISU010000963.1:0-3102 GCA_964541935.1 uncultured Planctomycetaceae bacterium
TTCTTAAAATACTAACCCTAAGCGAGATCGAGGGCCCTTGATTCGGCTGTTTAACTTTATGCGGGCCTCGCTTGCGCTTCGGGTTAGTATGGGGGGCTGAATGACCTGTTTTTTAGTTTCGAAACGCTGGACGTGTTTTCTGGGGTTTGGATATTGCCAATTTTTTCCCGCCCGCCTTTGACCTGCTCGCCATCGATATAGACCCGTCCGCCGCGGTCGATCCAGGCAGGTGCGGACTTGGGCAAGAATTGACTATCTATTATCTTAGTTTCGGAGAACGGAAAGGTTAACAATTGCGCTTCGCCATTGTCGCCGACCAAACATTGCTCGATGGTGATGCTCGATGCGCCGCCCACGGAAATCCCGCTACGTCCGTTTCCACGGCAAGTCATGCGTGTCAAGTTAATTTTCCTCGAGCCCGTGGCGGCATTCACGCCGTCGAGGCTGAAGCCTTGCACAGTTAAATCGAGAATTTCCACAAAGTTGACATGCGAAAGCGTGACGCCCGTCTGCTCCTTGGCGTAAGTCAAATTGTAGTTTTCGGGTCGCTTGTCTACTTCGGCGGCGAAATATATATAGCCGCGGAAAAGGCACCATTCCAGCGGTTTGAGTTCGGGCGGAGCCTGGGCCGATTGCACGACGGGAACCCGAACCGCGAGCCGACCGTCGAGAAATAGCTGCTGGTGCCGCAGGCGGCCCGGCTGGAAGCGGTAAACGTGATCTCGATAATGTTCCCAAAGCCGCTCGGGCACGGGAGCCGTGCCGTCAATTACCGCACCGTTGCCGACGATCATAAACGGCCGGGAAGGGAAGCCGCTGTGTCGGCCGCTGACGAGGCTGATGGGCTCGCGATAGGGCTTGTCGTTTTTCTTTAAAATGATGCGGTCGCCGCGCACGGCGATTTGCAAGGCCTTGGACAAGGTATGCACCGGGCCGCTGCGCTCGGGTGTCGGTTCGGCATGTTCGCCGCTGGCGCCGTCGTCGCCGCCCACGTTATCGACGTAGACGTCTCGAGCAAGGCCGCCCGCGGGCAAAAGTATCCAAACAATCGACGCAAGCGCGACAATCGAAAGAAGTCTGATAATTGTAGACATCGCTACCGCTCCGGTAATTTTGGTCTCTCGTCAAATACAAGGCGATGGTTCTTTGTAGTCACCGTTAAGTGGTGGCCGTTAAGCTCCAGCTACAAATCGCATAGAGAGTTCCGTTTAAAAGCGTAGCTTATGGAATGTGGTGTGCGTCGGTGACGCACCCTGGAATACAGTATTTGTCCGGTCGGTGTTTACAGGTCGGTGTTGACAGATCGGTGTTTACAGGTCGGGCGGAGAAAATTCTCATGAAACTGAAAATTGGCGACAAAACCATAGAACTCGTCGAGGGCGACGTGACCGAGCAGGATGTGGACGCGATTGTCAACGCCGCAAACAGCCGTCTGGCCGGTGGCGGTGGCGTCGACGGGGCCATTCATCGTGCCGGCGGCCCTACGATTATGGAGGAAACCGAGGCCAAATATCCCGACGGTTGTCCCACGGGCAGGGCCGTGATTACGGCTGCCGGCAACTTGCCGTGCCGCTTTGTAATCCATACAGTCGGACCAGTCTGGAGTGGGGGTAACCGGGGTGAGGCCGAATTGCTTGAAAGTGCGTATCGCAGTTCGCTCGAATTGGCCGCCGCGCAGGACTGTCGTAGCGTGGCCTTTCCGTCGCTGAGCACAGGTGCGTATCGCTATCCCTTGGACCAGGCGTCGCGAATCGCGATTTCCTCTGCTATCGAATTTCTAGGCCATAACGAGATGCCACAACTGGTCCGCTTTGTGCTGTTTGGAGCGGGGGCCTATGGAGCCTTTGCGGCGGCCATGGAAGAGCTGAGCTGTTAGATTCCCACCGGCGCGGCCACTTCGGCCAGCCCGACTTCCAGGGATATTTCGCCCCAGTCGCAGTCGAAGGGGATACTGATGGGCTGGACGTTGGAGGGGAAGTGAATCTCGTGATTCCGGCCGGTGATCACGTTTGGGAGGCTGACTGAGAGGCTATATTCTTCCAGTTCGGCCTTGGCGCCTCCGGCTACCATGTTGGTCAGTTCGCCAACTGCGTCGAGAACGTCATCGTCAACTTCCTGGGCCTCCATCATTAGCATGTGCGAGGCAGACTGGATGGCTACTTCCTTGGAAAGGCTCAAGACTACCGTGCCGACAGCTCGGCCGGATAGGCCGATAATTCCGCTGACTGTGTATTGAGGATTGGGAGTTGACTTCAGGGCGATTTCACCACGTCGAAGCTCGCAATCAAGCATTGTGCTAAAAGTGTTGCTAATGGACTTGACGAAAGGATTGATATACTCAACTCTCATTGCTGCGGCACTTTCTGCTTCCAAACTACGCTTGTGTAGGATCTAACTTATTTAGTTTCGATCGATGGGCCACTTTCGCAATGCCGGCAGTTTGTGTCCTGGCTTACCGAGAGCGAGAGAGGATTGTCTAGCTTCCAAGAAAAGATAGGTTTCGTTTTGGCGAGGTCAACCAGCGGGGGAGTATGATTATTGTCTTGAAGCGTTGTGGCGGAACGCAAGCATGGATTATGCTGATTGTACCGCATAGCGTTCTCGAAACTGTATTGCGATGCCCCTTAACCGTCTGAGAGCGGGGGCTACTGAGCGATTAGGTCCGAGTAGGAAACCGGCACGAGATCTCCGAGCCCGATGTCGAAACGCTGCAAGAGTTGTTCGACTTGTGCGTAGGCGGCCGCTTCGTCGTCGCTCGCTTCGTTTTCGCCCGAGCCGAGTACGGCTTCGAATTCGAGGAATTCGCCCAACGAGGTGACCCGATCGAGATGGATGCGGACATTGTGCCAGAGAAAGATGCGGCGGTATTTTTCCACCACGACACTGACCCCCAAGGCGGCGGTTAAGGCGGCTTTGAGCGTTTCGGGATTGGCAACCGGAACGAGTTGATAATCGCTGGCGGTCGGTTCTTCCGTGTCGGGCCGCGCGTAACAGACGAGTTGGGCCGATAGCCCGTCGATTTGACGGAGCTTCAAACGACCATGCCGCGCATTGAAATAGGTGTCGATCTGGTGCTGTGTGCCGAGGCTTTTAGTGGCAATT
>CAZISU010000964.1:0-3100 GCA_964541935.1 uncultured Planctomycetaceae bacterium
GGCCGAACTCGTAGATTCCTCCACCTGGCAACACTAACCCGAAGCGCAAGCGAAGGGACTGTGACGCTCCATCCTCACCACACATGTGGCACTCGCCCATAAAAACGCATATACTGTCAGAATGAAAGGCGAGTTTATGGGTAAATCCTCCAAAGCGAACGACAAAACCACGCGATACGACCCCCGCACGACACTTGCGCTCGCCCCGCCGCCGTCCGTTCGCTGGCGAGTTTGGCCCATGCTCGACCAGCCCGTCCGGGGGGCTGCAATTCTGCTCGCCATCGTATTTGCCGGTTTACTAACCCAATTGGCGACCGGTCGCACACAGCTTGGCCTGCTGGTCAGCGTTGTTCTCATGGCCGCCGCTTGGCGGTTTTTCCTGCCAACTTCATTCGAATTGGACCGCAAAGGCGTAAACCAACGACGCTTCGGCCACCGCCGCCGCATCACCTGGAAGGCTATCCGCCGCCACGAGCACTGCGAAGAGGGTGTTCTACTACTCCCCCATTTGGACGATTGCCCCCTGGACCGCCTTCGCGGGCTTTTCCTGCCCTGGGGCGATTATCGCCGCAAGGTTATCGAACATGTCGACTTTCACCTGGGCGGACGAAGCGAGTAAATCCTGGCAGGCAACAGCCACTTCAGCCTTTTTCCCACAATCTCTAGTCCCGCGGCCCTTCTTTTTGCTATCCTTTCGATGAAAGCGTCGCCGCAATTGGAACTCTTGCAGGCGGAAAGTCGTCTACTTGTTGGGTGTGTGCTCGCACGCACCGAAAATGACGTTGAATCCTGGTGCGTACAACCGCGTACCCTACGAACGATAAGGGAAGAGCAATGAGCCTTACACGATTTTTCGGCCCGGCCTTGGCTGCTGTTGTTTTGCTAAGCGGCATACAAGAATTATCGGCCACAATTTCCAGCCCCAAGGCCGAATTCAAACGCGCAACAAAAACATTCCAAGATGGCAACTTCAAAGACGCCTACGAGCTATTCCGCAAAGCGGCCCTCCGCAGCGACGAGCCGGCGGAACTGGTTGGCGATCAATTACAGCGTGGCACCGAATGCTTGCAACGCCTCAACCGCGCGGCCGAAATCGACGCCTTTCGCGAGTCAATCGTCGAAGCTCACCCCGGCGACTGGCAAGTCCTTTGGGCAGCCGCCCGTAACTGCATGAACATCCCGCACCACGGTACAATCGTAGCCGGCAAATTCTACCGTGGAGACCGCGGTCGTCCAGGCGGACAATTCGTCAACAGCTTTGACCGCGACCGTGCCCGCGCATTGCAACTCATGCTCAAGGCCATGCCGTTGGCCCAGCAAGATAAAAACCGCAAGCAAGTTTCCTCGTTCTTCGAAAGCTTCGCCGGCATGATCCTGGGCGGACGCGGCTACAGCGACGCATGGCGTTTGCAGATTCTCAGCGAGTTCGTTGTCCTGCCCGACTACGAACCCGGCTGGGGCGGCCGACACGGAGGCGGCGGCGCTCCCGTCGACGCGGATGGCACCCCCATTTTCTACCACCTGCCCAAGAACTTCCAGTCGGCCGAAAACGACGGCCAGCGTTGGCGCTGGTGCCTGGCCCAAGCCGTTAAATACGCCCCCTCGAAGCGTAACCAGGTGCGGATCATGTTCGCCAACTTCCTCAAGGCTCAGTTCGGCGTGCAGACCATGGCCAGGGGCGGCTGGAACATCGGACGTCTGGCCGACAACGACGCCAAGGAGAACTCCAGCGGCACCTACGCCCTGCACACGCTCGGCCCCGACGAAACCATCGCCCGCCTAGCCACCGGCGTCAAGCGTTTCAAACTGCCCGACGAATTCAACTACATCAAGATCTATAAAGAAGTCGCTGCCGACCGCAAAACGCTTTCATCGCAAGGCATTTCGGCCCTGGGCAGTTTAACACAAATTTTCGAAAACCGACGCCAATACCCCCAGGCGGCCGAATATTGCCGCACCCTCATCGCCGAACAGCTCGAACTCAAACTCACCAATCAAGCGCGACACTGGCAAAACCGCCTCGACCAAATTGTAGGCAACTGGGGCCGCTTCGAGCCCGTCATGAGCCAACCGGCCGGCCGTGGGGCATCGGTCGAATTCCGCTTTCGCAACGGCCATAAGACCTCGTTCACCGCCGAAAAAATCAAAATCGAAAAACTTCTCGACGACGTCAAAGCCTACATAAAATCGCGTCCTAAGAAACTCGAACACGAGAAATTCGAGATCGGCAACCTGGGCTATCGGCTCGTTACACGCAACCAGACAAAGTACGTGGGGCCACAAGTAGCCTCCTGGCAGATGCAACTCGAACCCCGCCCCAACCACTTCGACCGACGCATCACCGTAGCCACGCCCCTCACCAAAGCCGGCGCCTATCTGCTCACCGCCAAAATGGCCGACGGCAACACCAGCAAAATCATCATCTGGGTCAAAGACACGGCCATCGTCGAAAAACCGCTCGAAGGCCGCAACCTCTACTTCCTGGCCGACTCCCTCACCGGCAAACCCATCGCAGACGCAAACCTCGAGTTCTTCGGCTTCCGCATGAAGCATCGACGTAACCAGCGTTTCGATATCGACATCCATAATTTCGCCGAAAACTCAGACGAAAACGGCCAGGTAATCACCGACGCCAAGCAGCAGCCGCGCGGGTTCCGCTGGCTAATCACCGCCCGCACTCCGCAAGGCCGCTTCGCCTATCTGGGCTTTTCCAACGTTTGGTACGGTCGATATCATGACCGCGAGTACAACGCCACCAAGGTATACACCATCACCGACCGCCCCGTCTATCGGCCCAAGCAGAAGGTGCAATACAAGTTCTGGATTCGCCACGCGAAATACGACCAGCCCGACGTCTCCTACTTTGCCGACAAGCCCTTCACGGTCGAGATCCACAACCCCAAGGGCGAACGCATCGTGCAGAAACAATTCACCACCGACGCCTACGGCGGCATGCAAGGCGAGTTGGAACTTCCCGAGGACGCCATGCTGGGCGTGTATCGCCTCAACGTACAAGTACCACCCGGCGCCCGCTTCCAGGGCCCCGGCGGCGGCTCGTTCCGCGTCGAAGAATACAAGAAGCCCGAGTTCGAAGTCACCG
>CAZISU010000965.1:0-3097 GCA_964541935.1 uncultured Planctomycetaceae bacterium
AGCGCCATGACCACGCAGTCGGCCGCCTCGCTCGACATCCACCATCAGGCCGGGTTGACCGTAGCAGAGATCCGGCGACAGATCCGCCGTAGGAAGAAACACGGGCTGGCCCTGGCGGTCATCGACTATTTGCAACTGTTGACGCCGAGCGACCACAAGGCACCGCGCGAACAGCAAATAGCCCGCATGACCAAAGCCCTCAAGGAAACGTCCCGAGAATACGAGATCCCCATCCTTTGCTTGTGCCAGTTGAACCGGCTGGCTGATGGTGAAGAGCAGCCCCGGCTCAGCCACCTGCGAGAATCCGGGGCCATCGAGCAAGACGCCGATATGGTGCTCTTCCTGGCACCGCACAAGCCCACGGACATAGCCCGGAACAATGCCTCGTTGATCGTTGCTAAGAATCGTAACGGCGAGGTGGGGCCCATACCGCTGGACTGGCACCCAAGCCGGACAAGATTTACATGTACAGAACCTATTTGTGAGGAATGGACAGGATGAACTTTTCCGAAATGAAAGCGCTCGAGCCCGAGCTTCGACGGTTGGAAGACTCGGCCCGGTTTGCTGGGCAACATCAGACAACGTGGTGGTCGGTCTTACTGGCCGTCCACGAGCCACTGACCAAGCTGGTAGGTCGTGGTGCGGTCAACAAGCAGTTACAGAGTGTGGTCTGCTACGAGGTAGCCAGAGCGGCATTGTTTGCGGCCTGGTCTCGGGGTGCGGACAGAATAGCTGTTGGACAAGCTGTTGAGGAGGTGGCCTGATGGTACGTGAAAAAACACAAAGGCGGCTTACGCCACTACAAGCAATCCGGGCGTGCTGCTTGGACTGCTCGGAGACGACAACCGATATCCGAGATTGCGAAGCCACGGACTGCCCCCTTTACGGATACAGGATGGGCCATCGCCCCAAGCAGAAAACGACGCGACCGATGAAGACTATCCGAACCTTCTGCCTTGAATGCGTGGGCGGCAGTGCCAAGTACGTGATCTGGTGTACGTGCGACGGAGTTAATTCCACCCGCTGTCACTTGTGGCCGTACCGTTTTGGCAGCCGTCCCCGGACGATTGAGGAACGCCACGGCCCCCGACTGGTCACGCCAGAGATGATGCCGAATGCCAACGTCAGCCTGGACGATCTGCCAGTAGTGCGTTCTAGCCCGGAAAGCCGCACTAGCGTTCCGGAGTCTGACCAGGTCAAGCCCGAGGCGACCCAGAACACCATTTCAGCTGCCCGTGAACAAAAGGGGCCTGTAGTCCAGTTTCCTGGCAATGTCGAGGGTGTGAATCTGGGTAATCTGTCCGAAGCGGAGGTAACTGCACTTTGAGGTCCACGCCTTCGGGATTGCTGCCCGTGCTTTGGACAAGTTGCCGCAGCCTAAACCGGACCGCAGCCGCCGGAGGGCGAGGACGCAGACGATGATACGAACGACGCGGCGGCGTGATGTTGATGCTGAACATGTCCCCGGTACTTGCTGGGCAGGGGATTTTTCAGAACAGCCATGCCATGAATAGGAAAAAATCCATAACGAACTATTGACATTTTGTGAGTAAAAACCGATGATGCTCTTGGTGGTTCCATCTGAATGACCACCAGGGCGTAGAAACCCTACATAGGAATCTTGATGATGTTCAATCAGGCTCATGGCCGTGGTATCCGGGCGCGTACTCAAGCAATGATCCGCATAGGCGGGGAGCAAGGTACTTGCGGCAGTCCTATGCTGCTTTCTAACCGGGTATCACGGCCAAGGGTCTTTCTTGGGAGTGTTTCCTAATGAGTGATGAAGTCAAAGTAACAGTTTCAAGCTATGGCCCGGAGCGGAATCTCGTGATGAGATACACTGATCCGATCACGGGCAAACGTGTAGCTCGATCTACCGAAACGACCGACCGGGGTGAGGCCAACAAGAAGGCCGGAGTGTGGCAAAGTGAACTCCGCAGTGGTCGATATACAGCCCCGTCGCGTTTGACATGGTCTGCATTTCGGGAGCGGTATGAGGATGAAAAGCTGTCTGCCATGCCCTATTCGAGCCAAGACGCGTACAACGTGGCCTTGGGTCACCTTGAACGGCTTATCAATCCCGACTTGGTGTCAAAGCTGACGGCCCAAGCGATGAGCACGTTTCAAGCCCGAGCCCGAAAAGAGGGAATGAAGGCCACGACCATTGCCCGCAACCTTCGCCACATACGAGCGGCGCTGCGCTGGGGTGAGCGACAAGGTTTGATTCGCAAGGCCCCTGCAATCGAAATGCCGAAACTGCCCAAAGGGCAATCGTTGGCGAAACATCGGGCCGTCACGGCTGAGGAGTTCGACCGGCTGCTTGCAGCGGTTCCCAAGGTCCGCCCGCACGATGCCCCGGCCTGGGAGCGTCTTATCCGTGGCTTGTGGCTCTCGGGCCTACGGCTCAGCGAGGCCGTCATGCTCGACTGGTCCGATGGTCCATTCGTACTGAGCACGTTGGGGAAGCACCCCGCGTTCCACATCGAAGCCGCTGGCCAGAAGTCCAGACGGAACGAGGTGGCCCCGGCCGCTCCCGACTTCTGCGAATGGATATTAGCAGAGACGCCCCAGGATGACCGGGTCGGTAAGGTTTTCCCCATCGTCGACGCAAAAACCGGAAAAAACTTTGGGGGACGGCATATAGGAAAAATGGTCCGCGCTATCGGTCGCAAGGCTGGCGTGGTGGTAGCCAATACCGAAAGAGTTGTCATCAAGGATGGCAAGCGGATCACTGAGCCTTACAAGGCTTGCGCTGGCGCACATGACCTAAGGCGGTCGTTCTGTAGCAGGTGGGCTAAGAAGGTGATGCCCGCCGTCCTACAGAGGTTAGCTCGGCACAGCGATATCGCCACCACAATGAAGTTTTACGTGTTCCTGGACGCCGACGATATTGGTGACGATCTATGGGCCAACCATGGCAACAAACCAGCCCCTGGCAACACCGCTGGCAACACTGGACTGAAAGCGGAGCCTGAAAATAATCGCAGTAATTGACCTAAGCTCTTACTTCGGCGATACTTAAAGAAAGGGTGGCTGAGGGGATTCGAACCCCCGACTTCTGGAACCACAATCCAGTGCTCTAACCAACTGAGCTACA
>CAZISU010000966.1:0-3097 GCA_964541935.1 uncultured Planctomycetaceae bacterium
AGCATGGCGGGTCCAAATTCAATTTTCTGGGGAGTATGGGGCGGGGGAATCTCGTGGGACGCGCCCGGTCCGCGTCGAGATGGGTATCTACTATTAAATACTAAACAACCCGGCGATTCAACAGTTCTTCTGAGCGTACATCCAAAAGCATTGACATCATGCGGAAAGTAATGTTATGATGCCAATTGCTGTTTGGCGATACCGTCGGAGTGAGAACGCTCGGCGGGCTATAGCTTTGCGAACAGATCGGAAGAGGCAAAACTGATCCACTCGCAGGTTGAGGAAAAAGCTCGTGAAAAAGCAACTGCCAAGGTCGGCTTCTCGTCGTTGGGGGCATACATTACCTCTTTACTTGCACAAATGCTCTTCGTGCATTGGCCCGCTATTCGTGGTCGCCCTGACGTTGTCGGTGCTCGGTTGCGGGCCGGGTAATCCCTTGGGACGCAAGGCCGTCTCGGGCAAGATCACTCTCAACGCCGCGCCACTTAAAAACGGCAGTATCGAATTTACTCCACACGACCCGAACGGAGTCGGTAGCGGGTCCACGATTGCCGACGGTGTCTATTCTATCGTTACCGAAAAAGGTTTGCCTGTCGGTAAATATACCGTGCGAATCTTTTCCGCCAAACCTCGTACGGGCGGACCCGATCCCAGCTTGCCGCCCGGCCCCAGCACGACACCGGTGGGTGTGGACTTGATCCCACCGTCGTATAACTCAAACAGCAATCAGGTGATCGAGGTCACGGACGAAGGGCCCAACGAGTTCAATTACGATATCGTCACGCGGAAACGATAACAAGATTTTCAAAGGAAGGCATTTATCATGCACCGGAAAAATCGCGCTTTTACACTGGTCGAACTTCTTGTTGTGATTGCCATTATTGGTATCTTGATCGCATTGCTATTGCCGGCCGTGCAGGCGGCACGCGAAGCCGCCAGACGCATGCAGTGTGCCTCGAATCTCAAACAGGTTGCTTTTGCGGCGCATAACTACGAATCGGCTTGCACAAAGTTGCCCGTGGGCGCCTATAACTGTTGCTGGGGAACCTGGTTGGTATCGCTCTTGCCCTATCTTGAGCAGCAAGAGGCATTTGTTCAGTATCACCACGAAAACAAGTACGACATTCCCGACAGCTCCTGGCGATACGGCGGCACCGTCTGTAGACGAGTGACAACCCGCCGTTTCGCTTGTTATACCTGCTCCTCCGACACGCCCACCAGCCACTACGATGGCATTACCTGTCATAACTACGTGTGCAATTACGGCAATACAGGTTTCGCCATTTTGCCGGGCGATCCCGACGTAACCTCGGGCGCTCGCTCGATTCTAAATGGTGTCGAGTTCCAAGGCGCGCCCTTCTCAATCAGTGGATGGCAGACTGCCTCCGGCGTCGGCGAAAAGCCTGTGCTGACCTTCTCGTTCCGCGACATTTCCGACGGGCTCAGCCAAACCTTGATGTTCTCCGAAACCGTGCAAGGGCAAGCCGTGGGCGGAGTTCAAGACCTGCGTGGATTTAGCTGGTGGGGATACGCCACGGGTTTCGAGACCTATCTTACGCCCAATTCGCCGCAACCGGACGTAATGCAGTCTGCCGGCTATTGCAACTCCCAGTTGCCCAACCCGCCCTGCATCGGGCCGCACAGCACCTCACGACCGATGACCATGGCCGCCCGCAGCCGTCATCCGGGTGGCGTGCAAGTCGCCTTTTGCGACGGCTCGGTAACTTTCTATACCGACAACGTGGGACTGCGGCTATGGCGCGGCTTGGGGACGAGCCAAGGGTCCGAGGTACTGGATTATAATGAATGATCTAGTGCCGTGAAACATCTAAACTGATGGCTGATGGGTAGCCCCGATAGCTTGTCTATCGGGGTGCCGCAGGCACAAGAGGGAACCACACCAGGTCTCATATGCCTCTTGCGGCTCCGCCGCCCCGATAGACGAGCTATCGGGGCTACCCTTTACCCATCATTCATCCTGTTACGCAACACTACCAAGTCGGACTTGCAAGTTCTGTGTGCTACTGCTGGCTTGTCGTGTGCGTCTTACATTTTAATTAAGCTCTTTCTTCATCTCGGGCTTTTTCTGATAATCCGCACATCTGTTGTACATAGTCCAGCAGCCCGCGGCGATGGATTTGTCCCAACTCGCAGCTTGAAGGTCTTCGAGTATTTTTCGGAAGCGGGTTAAATCGCAACTCCGCGAAAAATGAGCGAAATAACCCTCGCCCCGTAAACGGTAAAAACGCTCCGCCACCGGTTGCGAGTGTGGCCCCATTAGTTCAACTGCGGCCAGGCGTCGAGCACGTTTGCTGTCGAAGGCTTGCGGATTCCAGTAGTAATCGTTGGCGGTAACCATAAAAAACTTGCCGACTGGGCCCGCACCATTGATGTTTGAATAGATCGTACTGTCCGCGCAATCCTTAACGAAATCGGCCGGATAACGGGCGTGAAAATTTCGCAACGGCTGATGGTAGGCCCAGGTGTTGCCCCAGTAGCTTAACGGTTTATCACCGATTAGTTTTCTGTAATCCGCAATGTCTTTCTGTGTGATTGTTTTGCTGGATGTTGTCGGGCCGGTCCATACCATGCGTATGTCGTTGTTTGACCATGCCCGTACATCCGCCATATACTGGACGTTGAAATCGTAATACTTGTATTCCTTTCGCCATTTGCGATGGGCTAAACCCTGGTAAGGCGGCGGAACACAGCCGACAATCGTCGCGGGGCTGAGCTTTGCGATGAACGCATGAATGCGGTCGAGCAACACGCCGTGAGCGGCTCCCGGCGTTTTGAATCCTCGCTTGATTTCTTCGGGCTGGAGTTCGGGGATTTTATCGTCGAAGCATATCCAGACGTGTTTTGGGGACGCGCGTTGGATAATCTCACCCAGCGTATCAAGCAGCGTTTCAATGTCATGTGGATTAGCTGTATCCATAACCGGACCTCCGCGACCGGTCAGATGGATTTGGGCAATGAAATTCAAGGTGCCGTATTTCCTGACGTAATCGCCGACAGCATCGAGCTGTTGCTTTTCGATGTCGGTAAGCTTTTGCCAATTGAATGCGCGATATGATGCCCCGAATCCGTTAATCTT
>CAZISU010000967.1:0-3087 GCA_964541935.1 uncultured Planctomycetaceae bacterium
TAAAGAAAAAGTAGTGCATTTGTTAGCGGCGACGCTTGCCGTCGCGTTGAGCTACAAACCAAGCAACGCGGGGGCAAGCCCCGCCGCTAACACTAAGTTTGAATTATGTGTGCTGAAAGTTCCATTGATAGCCCAACGCCACCCACGCCCGAGCTGATCGGTTCGTCGCCGGCAATGCAAGAGGTCTACCGGCTGACCCGCAAGGTGGCCAAATCGAACGCATCGGTTCTGTTGCTGGGCGAGACGGGCACTGGCAAGGAACTGATCGCTGCGGCGATCCACCGTCTGAGCCCGCGCGGTAGCGGCCCGTTCGTGCGCGTGAATTGCGGCGCGTTGGCCGAAAACCTGCTCGAAAGCGAGCTTTTCGGACACGTCCGCGGTTCTTTTACCGGCGCGGTGGCCAACCGTATTGGACGTTTCGAGGCGGCCCACACCGGTTCGATATTTCTCGACGAGGTCAACTCGACCACGCCCATGTTGCAGGTCAAGCTGCTGCGGGTGTTGCAAGAACACGATTTCGAACGCGTAGGCGATACGAAGACAATCCGCGTCGATACTCGCGTAATTGCAGCTAGCAACCGCGATTTGCTCGAGGAGATCGAGGAGGATCGTTTCCGTGAGGATCTCTACTATCGGCTCAACGTGGTGAGCGTGTATTTGCCGCCTTTGCGCGATCGCCGCGAGGATATCCCGGCCCTCGTCCACCACTTCATGCGTCTATACAACAAGCAGAACAACTTGGCAGTTGATAATATCGATACGGCTGTCATGGAACTGCTGTGTGGGTATTCGTGGCCGGGCAATGTTCGCGAGTTGCAAAACTACATCGAGCGGGCGGTTGTGCTGGCCGGCGGTGACACGCTAACGGCCGATCTGCTTCCCGAAGCGGTGCAAGGCAAACGTTCGCCCAGGATCGGCCGCGGCGTGGATTTCGAAACCCTGACGTCCTCGCTCGTACAGAGGGGCGTAGTCGACGCCGGTCCGAAGGCAGACAGCTTGCACGCCCAAATCGTAAACCGCGTGGAGCGCGAGCTGATCGCCCAGGTAATGTCGCATTGCGACGGCGTGCAGACCAAGGCCGCCGCGCGGTTGGGGATTAACCGTAATACGCTGCATAAGAAGTTGGCGCAATATGAGTTGGAGGGGTGAATAACCGACAAAAATGCTCTCTGGTGTCAGTGTAATCTGTTTCGTCGCCAGCTATTTGGTGGCCTTTGTTCTGGAGCTAACGCGGCTGTTTTTCCGCTCCGGGGTTCGCGGCGCGGCCATGTTGGGTTTCGCCGGCGCGGGCTTGCTTGCGCATTCGGCCTATTTGTATTACCAATTGGTAGACGCGCCCGGCTCGCCCCTTTCCAGCCAGCGCGACTGGTACTTCATTGCCGCTTGGGTGCTGGTGGTTTTGTATCTCTACCTGACGTATTTCCACCCCAAAACGCCTTTTGGAGTGTTCGTGCTGCCCCTGGTGCTGGGGCTGATCGGCGTGGGGCAGTTCTTGGCCGACCAGAAACCGTTCGCCCGCGAACCGGCTTCGGCTGTGTGGGGCACGATCCATGGGATTGCGATCCTGTTGTCGGTTGTCAGTATATCGATCGGTTTCGTAGCGGCCCTGATGTACTTCGTGCAAGCTCGTCGGCTGAAGGCCAAACGGTCCAGCGGTGGCGGGCCGCGGTTGCCTAGCCTGGAATGGCTCGAACGAGCAAACTGCCGCGCCATGCTGGTTTCCATGTTGTTGTTGGGCTTGGGCATCCTCTCGGGCAAGATTCTGACCGCGATTAACGCCACCGAGCGCGTGCCCTGGAACGATCCGGTCATACTCGCAACACTCGGCTTGTTCGTCTGGCTGCTGGGCGCGGTCGTCGTCGATGCCGTCTACAAACCGGCTCGCAGTGGACGCAAGGTTGCGTTCCAAACCGTCATCAGCTTTACGCTTCTGATCGTATTGTTGGGCATAATGCTGTTTTCCAACTCCGACCACGGCGGTGGTAAGCAATCGCTCGATGCGGCTGTGCAGTCCAATAAGCCGTCTGCCGGTTATGCAATGCACGTGAAACTACAGACACCGCGAGCAATCGCTCCAGGAGGTGATCTGTGAGTCTAAGCGTAGTCGGCTGTAGCCATCAAAACACGCCCATTGAAGTCCGCGAGCGGTTGGCCTTTGCCGCGGGACAATTGCCCGAGGCCTTCGAGCTGTTTACGGCTACGTTTCCTGGCGTCGAGGCCGTGATCCTTTCGACTTGCAACCGCGTCGAATTGTATACGGCGTCCGAAAACGGATCGATGCCCACGGCTGAGCAGGTGGCATGTTTTTTCGAGGCCTTTCACCACCGGACGGGCAATAAGACGCCCGTGGAAACGTCTCAATCTATCGGCGATCATCTCTACCACCACACGGGTTCGCGGGCAGTGGAGCATCTTTTCAGCGTGTCGTCCAGCCTGGAAAGCATGGTCGTGGGCGAGCCGCAGATCCTTTCCCAAGTCAAACAGGCCTATCAATTGGCCACGCAATACAATGCCACGGGGCCGCTTACCCATGCCGCTTTCCAGGCAGCCTTGCGGACGGCGCGTCGGGTGGCCTGCCAGACCGACATCCAGCAGCATCGTGTGAGCATACCCAGCGTGGCCGTGACAGATTTCGCCCAACAGATTTTCGAGAGTTTCGACGATAAAATTACGTTGGTCATCGGTGCCGGGCAGATGGCCGAAGAGACGCTCAACTATCTGCGCGATCAGGGCGCGCGGGATATTATCGTTACTAACCGCTCGGAAGATCGAGCCCGAGATCTGGCTCGCCACTGGAGCGGTCGTGTGGCCGCCTGGGCAGACCTCAAGCTGTCGCTGGCCGAGGCCGATCTGGTGGTTACGACCACGGCGGCCAGCGAGCCGATCGTAACCGCCGCAGAGTTCGCCGCGATCCAATCCACCCGCAGCCGCCGTCCGCTGTTCATACTCGATCTGGCGGTGCCGCGCGACTTCGACCCGGCCGTGGGCGAACTGGAGGACATATACCTGTACTCGATCGACGATTTGAAGGCGGTTTGCGAAGAAAACCGGCGGCGGCGTAAAAAGGAATTGCCGGCGGCCGAACGC
>CAZISU010000968.1:0-3086 GCA_964541935.1 uncultured Planctomycetaceae bacterium
AAGAACTATAACCGAAAACAGTAATTCAGGAAACAATAGTTTTACGAGTTCTTAGGGTTTGCCTTGCTCTGTTCCGATGATGCATGCGCAAACTGCCCCTATAAATCCCAGGCACATCGTAAGCATCCGGGATGAACGTGATGTTTTTTGTAAAACAGCGCTGCCCACTCTTGCTTAATCGAGCATCGATTGTCCCACCGTTTCACCCCCGTCTCGAGTACCCAGCGCGTCGTATACCTGGGTATCAATGTCGAAATTGATCGTGCGGACCGAGCCGTCGCCGAACATGCTATTGAAACCGCCGGGGTGCGCGCTGCCGAGCCTGTCCCATTTAGCATCGGCACGCATTTCCGCATCCGAACAGTCGTCGTCGGATAGCGGTGGCATACTGTAGTGAGTTGAGCGGCTGGTGTCGCCCGAGCAGAAAAGCCCTTCGTCGTCGCCTGCGTCACCCGTAGTGCCGGCCGAATTTCCGTAATAGTATCTTTTGTTAACCCACTTTTCCCCGACCATGAACGTATTGCTTAATCCATCAACAACGTCGCTCGGTCGAACTTCGCCTCGGAAAAAGATGATGCCATTGAACTGCGTCGTGCTTTGCCAGGGGCACTGCTCGTGAGTAAGATAGGTGTACGATTGTTGGCATCCGGCCCAGCTAGTCGAAGCGGGATTTCCGTTAATGCCCACATAGTCATTGCGTGCGATTGTCGGCGTGGCCACGGCGTTCCAGCGCGTGCCTTGTTTCCAGGGATAATCCTCTGCAGCGCGGCGGCTGGGACAATAAAAGATGGGAATGGGGATTGTGTCGCGCTCGCCCATCGCCTGCTTCTTCGACGTGCTCGGCGGCCATAAGGGGCCGTCTCCTTTACCCATTTCGTAAACGTCGTTTTGTTCGATGTAGGCCAGCACGGAAAACGTCCAAGCCCCGGGCTGCGAGCGCCCGAAGCCCATGTCGGCATCGCCCGTCCAACCGGATCCCCAGCCATCGGCCGGGAAAAACCCGTTGGTCGAAAGGTGCAAGTGACAGGCGGTCCCCAGGTTTCTAAGATTGTTCGAACAGGTCATGCGACGAGCCGCTTCCCGCGCGGCCTGCACGGCTGGCAACAAAAGCGCGATCAAGATCCCGATAATGGCGATAACCACCAAGAGTTCGACAAGCGTAAAAGCCGTCCGTTTGGGACGAGTTATCATCTGGAATTCCTTTTTTATTTCTTCTGGTCGGCAAACCGTGGCTGTGTTTGTGTTTCGCTTACTCAGAGACTAAGCTTCAATAAATCATAAACGTTAACGGTTACAATAAATCAGGCTTGTTTTCCCGGCGGATTGTTAATAAGCCGGGAAAACAAGTACCTGCTTTGGTGTATCTATGCTGTAGATGCCTCTTCTCTTTTTGCTCTACAGTTTAGTCCAACGAACTCTACCGGCGACGGCAGAATCCACACGCACAGAGTCCGCCCAATAGCAACATCGCGATGGACGATGGCTCGGGCACAACGGCTTCGCCTTCGTAGATTTGCAGATCATCAATATAGTTAGTCCATGCTCCAACGGACGTGTAGCCGTATCGGATCGCTTGAAACGTGACAATCGGCCAGGCGTTCAAGTCGATGCTTTGGGTGCTTATATGATCGCCGGTCGTTGGGGTATCCAAGCCCTCTGCAAAGTAAACTTCCAGATTATCGGTCGTGGCATCCATGTCGAACACCATGGCTGTGGTATTCCAGACATCCGACGAATATGCCGGACCACTTGCGGGATCTAACACTCCCGAATCCATTACATATAAGCCCAGTTTGTTGGGCTGATTGTTCGTGCCTCTAATGCAAGCACCGTACCAACTGGTCGTGTCGCGGCAGATTCCCTCAACCCACTGCTGCTCCGGGTCGCCGGACTGCATGAAACTCCATTGGATCGTAACCTTGCCCGAAGTGGGAATCGTGGTATTGCCCAGGTTGTGAGAAAGATGGTCCCAGCCCTGCGTGCCATCGGCTGGCCAGTTTAATTCAAGGGAGTTTCCAGCCTTGCCACCAGGACTTGCCACCGACGACCATGTGGCAACCGAACCGAGGGTACCGGCCGAAACACTGGTAAGATTGTCAAAAGTGTCTTCATAAAGCAAATTTGCCGCGTCAGTTGTGCTTGCCATAAATACAAACAAGATAGCGATCAAAAGTGTAGGAAGCGTTTTCATTTTCTTTACTCCGTTGCAAAATGGGGTTGTGAAAAAACAGGTGTTAATACAAAAAACTAATGTTACAGCGATCTTCCTGATCTTGAACAGCTCGGCAGCCTGACGAAGTTGCCGGTTCTGGCCGATCTTCCTCTCGACCGGACAATAAGTGCCATATTCTGTTTCGTTTTTCGCGTATGCCCGGGGTTTTCAGTGGTGCAAACAGGGTTAGGGTCTGCGACGCCCCAGCAGGATTGCAGCCGCAGACAACAGTCCGGACAGAAGAGCCAGCACGCCGGGTTCGGGCACGGCCGCACTTGCAACTCCACTCGTTGTCCAGTTGCTTGCCAGCAATGTGGCGTCGGTGTCATCGACAATGCCGTCAGCGTTGAAATCACCTTCGCTCCAGCCCACGCCCTCAGTGCTCAACCAGTTCGCGGCCAACACCGAAGCATCATAATCGTCAATAACTCCGTTGCGGTTGGCATCGCCTGGGATTGAATTGCCTTCGATCGGCATTCCCGAGTAAATTGACAGGTCGTCAATGTAGTTCGTCCATGTTCCATGATCCGTATAGCCATATCGAATCGCTTGAAATGTAACGATGGGCCATGCGGCCAAGTCGATGGTTTGCGTGGTCCAGTAGTCGTCGAGTGTCAACGAGTCCAAGCCTTCTGAGAAATAGACGTTCAAATTATCTTCCGTTGCGTCCATGTCGAACACCAAACCAACGGTGTTCCAGACGTCCGAAGAATATTCCAGGCCGCCACCTGGAGACACCGCCGTTGCGTCCATTACATATAACCCCAACATATTTGGCACATCATTTGTCCCTCTGACGCAGGCACCATACCAACTTGTATTGTCGCGGCAGATTCCCTGCACCCATTGCTGCGCCGGGTCCACCGGGTCGCCG
>CAZISU010000969.1:0-3084 GCA_964541935.1 uncultured Planctomycetaceae bacterium
CCCGGGCGGCTTGCGACGGATCGGCAGCAGCGCCCACAATCTGCAAAAGCGCGGCGGCCGCGGCCGACCTGACCGCGGCGGGACTCTCGGGCGATGCACACGGCGCCAGCAGATAAACCGTGGCGTTCTTCGAGCCGGCTTCGCCAAGCGTGCGGATGGCCTGCGCGACTAGCGGCGCATCATCCGACTCGAGCAACGCAACCAGCGGCAGCGTGGCATCGGAACCCATCCTGGCCAGCGTCGCGCGAACGGCGGCGTGTTCTCCGCTGCGAGCCGGATCGGCCAGCGTGCGAATCAAAGGCTCGACCACCGCCGGCCCGCTTGAAAGCAACTCTTCCATCGCGCGGAAACGCTTGTCCGCAGATTCGTCGCCCAGTTGTTTGATAAGCTTCTCGATACGCCCCGGCGCATTACGCTGTTTTTCCACGGCCGCAACGATCTTGTCAGCCAATTGCTTCGCCTCGGGCTCCAGCGCCGGGTTCGAAGCCATCTTTAAAAACATCGCGCCGGTGAATCGGTCGGCCAACTCGACAAGCTCTCGCTGGTCGGGATTGGCGTCGAGAATCTTCTTCAAAAAACTCTTGGCCAATTCCGGCTCGCCCAGTCCGGCCACCAAGTCGGCCGCACGCGCCAAATCGGCCGGGGTGCTGGGATTGGTGGCCACAATCGCTTGCACCGAAATGCTTCGCGTCTTTGATTTTTCCTGCGCGGCGCTTGCAGCCGGCCACAAACACATAATAACCAGCGCCAGCATCCAGACCGCAAACCCGTTTTTCATATTCTTATAAACTTGCATTGTTCAGCTCGCTGCGATGTGCCTTTTTGAATATTTCTCTTTTCTACTTGGGTAGCCCCGATAGCTTGTCTATCGGGGCTACCCTCTGTCCTCTCACTCCCCCAACCTTTCCTTCCAACTCGCAATCTGCCGATCGACTTCGGCCGGCGCAGTCGACCCATAGCTCTTCATGGCCTCGACGGCCTTCTGCACGCCCAAAACCTCGTAAACCGACTCATCCAGACTCGCGTCGGCCTCTTGGAAATCTGATAGCGGCAGATCGGCCAGACGGGCGCCCTGATCGATGGCCTTGCGTACCAGGCGTCCGATCATGCCGTGGGCCGTCCGCTGCGGGATGCCGCGTGCGATCAGATGTTCCATCAGCGCGGTCGCGTCCAGGTGCCCGCGGTCGAGCCGCTCTTCGATGGCCGGGCGGTTAAGCTCCGTGCCGGTCACCAACGGCGCGGCAAGTTGCAATGATGCCCGTAGCGTGTCGAACGAATCGAACAGCGGCGGCTTGTCCTCTTGCAAGTCGCGGTTGTAGGCCAGCGGCAACCCCTTGACCAAGACCAGCAGCGTCTGCAAATTGCCCACCACGCGGGCCGTTTTTCCGCGAATCAATTCCAACACGTCGGGATTGACCTTCTGCGGCATGATCGACGAGCCCGTACAAAACGCTTGCGGCAGCTTGAGAAAATTAAACTCCACCGTCGACCACAGAATCCACTCCTCGGCCCACGTGCTCAGGTGTTCGGCGATTACCGTCAGCGCAAAAGCGAACTCCAACGCGAAATCGCGGTCGCTCGATACGTCCAGGCTGTTGGCCGCCACGCCTTCGAAACCCAACCGCCGCGCCACATCATGGCGATCGATGGGAAGACTCGTGCCGGCCAACGCCGCAGCGCCCAGGCTCAGCACGTTTGTCCGTCTTCGGGCGTCGGCCAGTCGGCCACGGTCCCGCTCAAACTTCTCGCAATAGGCCAACCAGTAATGCGGAGCCAACAGCGGTTGAGCCCGTTGCAGATGAGTATAGCCGGGCAAAATGCAATCGCGATCCCGCTCGCAGCGCGAGAAAAAGGCACGTTGCAACCCGACGAGGCATTCGTCCAAGCAGTCGATCGACTCTCGCACCCAAAGCCGCAGGTCGGTCGATACCTGATCGTTGCGGCTGCGTCCGGTGTGCAACTTGCGACCCACATCGCCAATCCGCTCTATCAGTGCCCGTTCTATGTGCATGTGGATATCTTCAAGTTCTATCGAGAACTGAAAGGATCCCTGCTCAATTTCCGCGCGTATCTCTGCCAACCCCTGCTCAATTTGTTGGCACTCGTCGGGCGTGATCAGCCCCACCGCCGCCAACATTTGCGCATGAGCAATCGAGCCGGTAATATCGTGCGTGTACAGCCGCCGGTCGAAGCTTATGCTTTCGGTAAACTCCTCGACGCGTCTGTCAGTCGCCTCATCAAAAACTCCGCCCCATGGTTTCGCAGCCACTATGAAATACCTTGCCTCTGCCACCGTTGAATGTAAGTATAGAACGTGTCCAACATATTAACTGTAAAAGGCTTAGGGTGATTTGTCAACGAAGACTGGGGATGGTTCTACTGGCCGGGCTTATCCAGGAGTAATACTAACCCGAAGCGCAAGCGAGGGGCGGGAGCATGTCTCTGCACTGTGCCGCCCTTCGCTCGCGCTTCGGGTTAGTATTGCACGATCATTCATTCATGCCCCCACCCAGCGGGGCGCCCCTTGAAAAAACACCCCAGATCGTGCTAACATCGAGAGATTTTAGACACACAACAATGGCACGATAGTTGCGTTTCAATCGCCAAGCAGGCTCAAAAAAGCCTCATTGGCAGGAAAACGCGTCGTGCCACCCCCCATTTTAAGCACAGGAAGCTCACGAGTGCCACGTCGAGACGACATCCACAAAATTTTGCTCATAGGCTCCGGGCCCATCATTATTGGCCAGGCCTGCGAATTCGACTATTCCGGGACACAGGCTTGCAAGGCCCTCCGCGAGGAGGGGTATGAAGTGGCCCTAGTGAATTCGAACCCGGCCACGATCATGACCGACCCGGAAATGGCCGACCAGACCTATATCGAGCCCCTGACCTGGCAGATTCTCGAAAAAGTGATCGAGAAGGAGCGTCCCGATGCCCTACTCCCCACTCTGGGTGGGCAAACCGGCTTGAACCTGGCCATGGAGTTGGATGCGCATGGGGTCTTGGAAAAATACGGCGTGGAAATGATCGCCGCCAACGCCAAGGTCATCGCCAAAGCCGAGGAGCGCGAGCAGTTCAAGGCCG
>CAZISU010000970.1:0-3084 GCA_964541935.1 uncultured Planctomycetaceae bacterium
CCCCTTTCCCTGAAATTCAGGGAGAACCGCACAATCATAGACCGCAGCCTGATAGACGCCATCTGAAATCGCTCGGCCAAAACCGACCAACCGATTGTCATGATAGACAAACACGGTGGTGTGACTGGCTTCAAACGCCCTCTTATGCACCTTGGGTTCATGGTACGCCATTCCGACGCATTTTAATGTTTCTGATACTGAATTCCAGTCAACTTCGGCACAACTCTGTCTGATGTCTATTTTCATGAAATACCTCGTCGTATATCAATGCTTGCCAGGCCCCCGCTTCCAATTAGGCCAGTTGGGGCCTTCGGCTTTAACTTGGGCATGTAGACGGGATAGCTCGGCGGCCATTTCTTTCAAACGCTGGGGCTCTTGTTCCGCCAGATTGGTTTTCTCGCAAACATCATTCTTGATATTATAAAGCTCGAACTTCTTGAAATGCCCGTCGGACAGAATCTTCCAATCGCCGTCACGCATGGCGAGATGGGCCCAGCCCAGGGGGCGATCGTACTGCCAGTACAAGGGCGTTTTTCGCTTTATCGGTTTGCTATCAAATATGGGCAGGATGCAACTGCCGTCGATTGCTCGGTCGGTGGGCTGCTGGATGCCGGCGGCTTTGCAGAGCGTGGGCAGCACGTCGAGGCCGCAGATCGGGGCGCTGCAAACCTGACCGGGCTGCGTTTTGCCGGGCCAGCGGATGATGCCCGGCACGCGGATACCGCCCTCGTAGAGCCAGAGTTTCATGCCCCGCAAATCGCTGGGCGTGCCGTGCGATCGCCAGGCCGACTTGTAGCGGTTGAGCGTTTCGGGGCCGTTGTCGCTGGTGAAAATGACCATCGTGTTATCGCGCAAGTTCTGCTTGTCTAGGGCGTCCATCAGGCGGCCCACCTGTGAATCCATCTGCGTCACGTTGCCATAGTAGAGCGCTTCGCCTCGTTTGGTGGCTTGAGGGTAAAGCTTGGTGTACTTAGCGGGCGCGGCGATGGGCTCGTGCGGTTCGTGATACCAAACGAACAGGCAGAAGGGACGCTTGGGATCGCGAATATTTTTAAGCCAGTGGATGGCCTCGCCGGCCACTACCGCGCTGGAATAACCTTTGCTGGGCCCGACCGGTTGTCCGTTACGGACGAAATTAACAGGATTGAAATGCGTTGGCGAGGCGTTGTTTTGGGTGGAAAACCAATGTGCAAAGCCGTGGTCGACCGGTTGGGGTTGGTCGGGAGAATTGAACTTGCCGTTGCAATGCCACTTGCCAACGTGGCACGTATCGTATCCGGCCTCTGAAAGCAGCTTGGCGATGGTGACTTCGCCGCGTTGCATGTGCATGGGCGAACCGTGCGGTATCCAGTCGTACACGCCCAAGCGGTTGGGCGTCCGCCCGGTGAGCATTCCAGCCCGCGAGGGCGAACAGACCGGCGCCGACGCATAGCAATCGGTCAGCCGCATGCCCTCGCCGGCCAACTTGTCGAGGCAGGGGGTCTTGATCGTCTTGTTTCCAAAACAGCCCAAGTCGCCGTAGCCCAAGTCGTCGCAAAGCACGACCACGAAGTTGGGCCGATGCGTGGACCGATCTGTAGACGGGGACGTTTGATTGGCGTCAACCGTCGCCGAGAAACAAAGCAGCAGAGACAGCATGCGAGAGATCATGAAATTGTCCACTTATATTTTGGAAATAGACAGTGTTTACTCTATCAATAGTGACAAATTGGTAGGCATTATACAAGCTGTCGTCGGTATCTCTACACAAGAACACCCGGTTTTCGTAAGATTCCGCACTTTTCACGGTGATTTTTCGTCGTAACTGACCCCGAGGGCATGACTTTTGCAGCGGCTCGGGTATCATAAGAGTGGCACAGCCGGAAGTGACACAGCCGGATAAGAAGCGAACAATCGGGAGAGCTTTTCATGAGCACGGAAAACCGTAACGGCGTAGCGGACGAATCCGCTAACGACTGCCAAAACGTCGGCAGCCGCCGTATCCTTTCGGTCGATGCCTTGCGCGGCTTCGACATGTTCTGGATCATCGGTGGCGGCGGACTCATGATCGGCCTGGCCAAGCTTTTCGGCGAGCCGCTGCCCGCGTGGTTCAGCTATCACAGCAAGCATCCCGCCTGGGAAGGCTTTTCGGCCTGGGATCTGATCATGCCCTTGTTCCTCTTCGTCGTGGGTGTGGTGATACCCTTCTCGTTTTCGCGGCGCATGCAGACGGGGCAAAGTCGCACGTCGCTACAGTTGAAGATCTATCGGCGAGTGCTGATTCTGTTTGTTTTGGGCATGATCGCGCAAGGGAATCTGCTGACCTACGACCTCGCTAAAATTCATATATACTGTAACACGCTGCAAGCGATCGCCTGCGGGTATCTGATTGCCGGGCTGGCGGTTTTGTATTTACCGGTGATTGCACAGGCCGGATTGGCCGTGGCGCTTATGGCCGCCTATTGGGCCCTGATGATGTTTGTGCCAGTGCCCGGCCACGGGGCCGGAACGCTCGATCCGCAAGCCAACCTGGCGCTGTATATCGATAAGATTGTGCTGGGAAGTTTTCAAGACGGAACGACTTACACGTGGATTCTCAGTAGTATGACATTCGGCGCCACGGTCTTGTTGGGCGTGATGGCCGGGCACTTGCTGCGATCTAATAAGACGGACCGCGCCAAGCTCTTGTGGCTGGTGGCCTTCGGCCTGGCGTGCCTGGGTTTGGGTTGGGCCTGGAGTTTTCATTTCCCTATCATCAAGCACCTTTGGACCAGCTCGATGGTGCTTTGGGCGGCCGGATGGAGCTATCTATTGCTGGCCTTGTTCTATCTTGTGATAGACGTGTGGGGCTTGCAGAGGTGGGCTTTTCCGTTTGTTGTGATCGGGGCCAACGCAATTGCCGTGTACATGGCCACACATGTGTTCGACTTCAAAAAAATAGGCGACGTTTTTGTTGGTGGACTCGTGCCGCATCTGGGAAGCTACGCCCCGGGCATACGTGCCTTGGCGGCATTTATCGTTGTCTGGTTGATTTTATGGTTCCTTTATCGTAAAAAGACGTTTATACGAGTTTGAGCGTTGTCCCTTTTTTACCCGCCCCCCGTT
>CAZISU010000971.1:0-3083 GCA_964541935.1 uncultured Planctomycetaceae bacterium
TCTGGTATCCGGGCCGTTACATGAATCGCCAGCCCGCCATGGCCGCCCACGTCTATGGCCGACGACTGGCCGCCACCGAGGCCTTCACGCACATGCGACGCCACTGGGACGTCTACCCGGCCGCGCTGAAGCCCTCGGCCGACGCCACGTTCTGCGACGGCATCAACCAGTTCATCTGGCACACGTTCACCGCATCGCCACCCGAGTTCGGCAAGCCGGGTATCGAGTATTTCGCCGGCACGCACATCAATCCCCGCGTAACTTGGTGGCAACAGGCCGGACCGCTGCTGGATTATCTGGCCCGCTGCCAATACATGCTACGCCAAGGCCTCTTCGTGGCCGACGCCTGCTGCTACGTGGGCGACGCGCCCTATCAGCACTGGGGCCGATATAAGACCTGGCGGCCCGGTTCTTCTCTGCAAGTGGGCCCGGGGAATTCCTACGACCTGATTACCACCGAGGTCTTGGCCGAACGCGCAAAGGTCGAAAACGGCGATATTGTACTGCCCGACGGAATGCGATATCGCGTGCTGGTGATCGATTTGGCAACCGGGACTGTCCCGCTCGAAGCCTTGCGAAAGATCGTCGAACTGGCCAAGGACGGGGCCACCGTTGTGCTCGGCAACGTTCGCGCCACGCAGGCCCCGGGCCTGAAAAACTACCCTGCTTGCGACGAGGAAGCCGCCCGTCTGGCCGGCGAACTGTGGGGACCGAATAAATCTCTTAAAGCCGGCGCACGTCCCTTAGGCAAAGGGCAAGTTTACGTTGGCACCGGCCTGGACAAGGTTTTTCAGGCCAAAAGCGTTCTGCCCGACTTCGAAGGGCCATTCCAGTACATACACCGCAATGCCGACGGCGTCGATATTTATTTCCTCGCCGGCCAGGGAACGGCCGATTGTGTTTTCCGTTCCAACGGCAAGGAGCCGGAACTTTGGAACCCAAACAGCGGGCAAATGCAAGACGCAGTCCAATGGCGAGCCACCGACGACGGGCGGACCGTCGTGCCCATCAGCTTGCCCGAAAACGGATCGACTTTTGTCGTCTTCCGTCACCCGGCTCAAAAGCAGCACCTCGTCTCGGTCGTAAAACCGGCCGGCGTGGCCGCCGATGGATTTGAAGTCGTCGGCCGCAACAAAGACAATGTTCGCCTACGCGTTTGGCAGGCGGGCGAGTACGCCCTGAAAAACGCACAAGGCAAGACGAAAAACGTCGGCGTGTTCTCCCTTTACCAGCCGGTGCCTTTGAGCGGACCTTGGTCGATCAATTTTGTTCCCGGCGTGGGCCAGCCGTTCGCGGCCGAATTCGAACAGCTTTCGGCCTGGGACAAGAACGCCGATGAACGCATCAAGCATTTCTCGGGCACGGCCACCTACAAAAAAACCTTCGAGCTGAATGAAGAGCAAGCCAAGGGACTCGTCCGCTTGCAGCTCGGCACGGTAAAAGATATCGCCACGGTCCGCCTCAACGGGCAACCGTTGGGGATTGTTTGGACCAGCCCGTGGGCAGTAGACCTTACGGGGGTTGCCAAACTGGGTGAGAACCAACTGGAAATCGACGTCACCAACACTTGGGTCAACCGTCTGATCGGCGACGCCGGTCTTCCACCGGAAAAACGTTTAACAGGCACCAACATCCTGTTGCAAAAAGGCAAACGCAGTTTCCCCGGCTGGAAGGGCTACGCCTCTGAGGACAAGCTGGAACCCTCTGGGCTACTAGGCCCAGTGAAAATTGAATTCGGTCTCCAAAAAGATGAGAAATTTTAAGGTCCTGTTTATGATAGAGGTAAAGCCCCGTTAGCCGCTCACACTGATATTTACTGATTTGCAATATCACTAACCCGAAGCGCAAGCGAAGGGCACTTCGGAGTATAGTTAGATTTCCCCTCCCTTCGCTTGCGCTTCGGGTTAGTATTATCCTGAAAAACTACACTTTAGATTTAAGTCAATCACGTCGCGGCAGGATATCGCGATTTATCTTCTCCACGAGCAAGGACGCGCACAATTTCAACCCATGAGGTAACCGCGATGACAAACTTATCTGCTCTTTCATGGACTGCCCTGATCTGTGGCCTTACGGCTGTGCTCTTGGTCGTATCGGCGACCGACGCGTCGGTTGTTACCAACGGTAGTTTTGAAACGCCCGTCATGTCTCCCAACAGCCACACTTATGGTTCCAGCCTTCCCGACACGCAATGGACCCACACCGGCCGCTCCGGCATCGACAACGGCAATCCCTTCGGCGGCTCCAACACAGCCCCGTACGCTGGTAATCAGATGGCCTTCCTGCAAGGCGATTCAGGCAATGACTCTGGCGTGACCAGCCTGGGGCAGGAACTCTCCGGATTAGTAGTAGGCCAGTCCTACACACTCAGTTTTCAAGCCAAGGGAATCAATACCTACTCTTTGGCAAACCCCTTCAATGTTTCGATAGACGGCACCGATATGTTCGGCCTGATAACGCCCGGCACCGGCGCCTACGAAAATTTTGTTAGCAGTGCGTTCACCGCCACCGACGCAACCATGGACCTGTTGTTCTACGATCAGGGCAATGTCACGGGCGGGAAAGTCACATTTATCGACGACGTCCACGTAGACGAAGTCACAGAGAACCTGGTTGTAAACGGCGGCTTCGAAACGCCCATTTACACTGCCCCGCACCACGACTATGCGGGAGGCATCGCCGGCTCAGGTTGGACGCGCACCGGCCGCGGCGGCATCGAACGAGGCAATCCCTTCGGAACAAGCGTTAGCAACTGCACACCCTACGAAGGCGCTCAGATGGGCTTCATCCAGGACAACAGCGGCTTGGAAGGCATAACCACCCTTGCTCAGGACGTGACGGGATTCGAAGTCGGCCAATCCTACGTCCTCAGCTTCGAAGCCAAGGCTATCGACGGATTTAGTGGCGTTAACTCCATCAATGCTTCAATCGACGGCATCGATTTGCTCACCAATGTAACGCCCGGCACCGAATATGAGAACTATGCCAGCGGCCCGTTTGTCGCAACGTCCGAAACCATGAGCCTAGTGTTCTATACTACTAACCTCAAAGATCGTTAAGTTTTTGACAAAGTTATTAAGCGG
>CAZISU010000972.1:0-3081 GCA_964541935.1 uncultured Planctomycetaceae bacterium
CCGCTTAATAACTTTGTCAAAAACTTAACGATCTTTGAGGTTAGTAGTATAGAGAGAGTAGGGCTAAGCGTTTACGCCAACTACCAGAGCTAAAACAACATCTGATTTTCTGACTTTTCTGCTTATCTGATTCTGACATATATGTTCTCGCCATAGTGCTGGATTACTGCTTTTTCGTGGGCTCTCTCTTAAACCACCACGCGATAGTGTTCGACCAGGTTCTTTGCGGCTTGGCGTGCGTCGAAAGCTTCTTCGGCCCGTTTTCTGGCGGACGCGCCCAGCCGCGTTCGTAGCTCTGGGTCGCGCACCAGCGCAGCGATCATGGCGGCCATGGCGTCGGGGTTGTCGGGCGGGACCAAGAGGGCTGTTTCTGTTGCGGTGTGCAAGTCGGCGTCGGGCTGGATGCCGAAAATCTCGCGGGTGCCGCCTACGTCGGTGGCAACGATGGGCAAGCCCGACGCGGCGGCCTCTAGCAATACTCGGCCCAGCGGTTCCTGTCGGGCCGGGTGGACCAGCAGTGTAAGTTCGTTGAGGATCCGCGGCACGTCCTCGCGGACGCCGAGGAAATGAACGTTGCCGATCCTTTGTGCAACGGTGTGCAGATCGGCCTCGAAACGCCGCGACTCTTCCTTATCGGACCAGCGGCGGCCGATGATGACATAGTGCACCTCGGGCAATTCGGCCGCGAGCAAGGAGGCGGCCGTCAAGAGCGTGTCTTGGCCTTTGCGGAGGCCAATCTGTCCGATGCTGCCGATCAAAACGGCCTCGGGCGGAAGGTGCAGCGCGCAATGCAACTCGCCGCCCGAGCGACGGGGCATGAATTCGTAGAGATCGACGCCGTTGTAGAGGACGTGTGTCTTTTCGGCGGGCAGCCCGGCCGCCAGGTGATAATCGCGGGTCGCTTGTGATACGGCCAGGATCCGCGTGTTGCAGGCAATGTCGTCGATCGCGCGGCGCGAGAGCTTGATAATGTCGCGCAGGTGTCCGATGCTTTTCAAGCCCAACTCCTGAGCCACCGGCCCCACCAGCCGCGCCATGGCCAGGCTGTTGGCATGTACCAAGTCGGGTCGCAGGTGGGCAAGCTGGGCGGCAATATACTCACGGCGGTTCGACTGCGGCAGAGTCTTCCCGGAAAAGTCTTTCGTCAAGAGCGGCACGAGATGCAGGCCCCGCAACGCACAAACCTCGGCCAGCGGCCCCTCGGGCGGGGCCATAATTGAGACCGAAAACCCCGCCTCCTCAACCGCCCCAACCACCGAAAGCATCGATCGCTCGCCGCCAAGAAGGGTGGGGTGTTCGCATATTATTAGGAGTTCGGGCATGTTAAATGCTACAGATTTTGGCCGAGTTTTATGTGTATCCTCACTATTCTAGCAAATTATCCGCTGTGGAGGGTCGATTTAAAGCAAAACCCCTACCGCTACCTCTCGCCGACTCGTAAAATCGAGAAGCTTTTACGGTCGAAGATGAGTGTCTGCAGCGGGGACACCTGGACCGTTTGCGTGTTTTGGTGAAACTCTGTGCCCACCGATTGGGAGCCTAGCCTGTGCCGTCGCTATTTGTAATTCGAGGAAACGATCAGGGCTCGCGGTTCGAGTTCGACGATGCGGTTTTGCAACTCGGCCGTGACCAGTCGAGCATGGTGCATCTGCACGACACGGAAGTCTCGCGGCATCATGCCGAAATTCGCCTTTCGGACGATATCTACGAGATCGTCGATCGCGACAGCTCCAACGGCACGTTCGTCAACGGCCGACGGGTGCGGCGGCAAGTGCTCGACAGCGGCGACCAGATCCAAGTGGGCAAGACGCTGATGCTCTTTACGGGCCCTTCGGATGGATCGAGCGAGGACCTGGCGCATGTGATCGACATCGCCTTGCCGCAACAGAGCGGCGATCAGTCGCGGATCATCCATTCGATTACGCAGGAGGACGGCAGCCGCGTTTTCGATCAGGGCGGCGAAGACTCCGATTCGTGGCTGGCTCGGGCCAGGAGCAACTTGCAGGTCATGTACCGCACGGCCCTGGCCGTGAGCCATACGCTCGACATCGACCAGCTCCTGCAACGCATCATGGAGCTGATTTTCGAATGGGTCGAGGCCGACCGCGGTTGCATCATGCTCATCGACGCCGATTCTGGCGAGCTAGAGCCCAAGGTACGCCGTGCGCGTGAAAAAAAGGGCGAAGACGAGGGCAAGGGTGATGTCGAGAAGATTACAATTAGCAAGACGATCCTGGACTATGTGACCGAACGCAACGAAGGCGTCTTGACCAGCGACGCGGGGGAGGACGAGCGTTGGAGCCCGGCGGCCAGTATTTTGCAGGCCGGTATCCGCGAGGCGATTTGCGTGCCCATGCAAGGTCGCTACGACATGGTGGGTGTGATTTACATCGACACCTCGACCTCGGCCGAAGAGGCCGTGCGGACGGGCGGGGCCACCAAGTTCAAGGAAGACCACCTCAAGCTGATGATCGCCATTGCCCATCAGGCGGCCTTGGCCGTGGAAGACACGCGATACTATTCGGCCATGGTGCAAGCCGAGCGTCTGGCGGCCATGGGCCAGACCATCGCCACGCTCTCGCACCATATCAAGAACATCCTGCAAGGCATCCGCGGCGGCAGCTACTTGATCGAGATGGGCCTGTCGGGCGAAGACCCTTCGGTCGTGCAGAAGGGCTGGAAGATCGTCGAGAAGAACCAGAACAAAATCTCGGCCCTGGTGATGGACATGCTGACCTTCAGCAAGGAACGCGAGCCCGACCGGGCCCCGGCCGACTTGAACGAGGTTACCGCCGAAGTCGTCGAGCTGATGAACTCGCGGGCCGAAGAGCTCGACGTCGAGTTGCACTGGCAGCCGGACGCCGGCCTGGGCCAAATGGTCTTCGACCCCGAGGGCATCAGCCGCGCGGTCCTCAACGTGGTGACCAACGCCCTGGACGCGGCCCACGAAAATGAAGGCAACGGCGCCGTCAACGTCAGCAGCGGGAAATCCGACGACGGCGGCCGCGTGTGGATCGTCGTCGAAGACAACGGGCCGGGCATACCCGAAGAAGTTAAAAAGAACCTCTTCAGCCCCTTCGT
>CAZISU010000973.1:0-3080 GCA_964541935.1 uncultured Planctomycetaceae bacterium
GCGGAGGTCGTACGCTTCGCCGTCGTCGCCGGTGAAGCCTATGGCGTACAAAGCGCCTTTGCCGGTTGTGTCCTTGCCGTTTTCTCGCAAGGCCGCCAGATTGCAGACCACCGTGCCGGCCGCGCCGGGGCTCTTGCGGATGGCGACGACCTGATGGGCTGTTTTGCCGGTCTCGATGCTGTACTCGGCCAGGGCCGGGTCGACGTCGAGGTACTTGTCCAGAAAGAAATCGCCCAACACGGCAATTCGCAAGCCCGCGAAGGATTCGAAAAGCTCGGCCAGCCGCTCGGATGTCATGTGGTTGAAGGTTTTCATTTTGCCGCCATTTCAATGATCTTATCGTAAAGCCCCGGCACCGTTTGGCTGTGATCGCCTTGCACGAAAAAGCTGGTGCCGCCATCGGCCACCGTCCGCACGAGCACCGTTTTGTACGGCCGGAAGTAATATCGCGGGTCGCTCTTATCGGCCTCGCTATGCAGCTTGTCGCCGAGGGCGATCATGTCGAAGACGGCGGTTGTGAAATTGGTGATAACTTTTCCTTCTTGATGCGCGACGTTGCGGGCCATGGTGATTGCCTTGAGGTAGACCTCGGGGCCCATGACGGCGGTGCCGATATTCAAGAACACGCCTCCTTCCAGCCCGGCAGTGCCTTCGGTGAAGGTGAGGAAGTCGGCATATGTGGCCTTGCCCGTGGCGGCCGGGTCGAAGTTGGGGTGCTCGTGTACAATGTCCTGCCCGAAGGCCACATGCACGGTAACTGGCACATTGTAACGCACGCCGGCGGCCAAAACACTTGTGTCGTTGTGGGGGAATTCGTAGTCAAAATCGCTCTGGCCTTCGATCATGCGGCCCAGTGCTTCGCCCAGGCCGATGCCCTGCTGGGCGGCCCAGGCGGCGGCCTCGTTGTAGCGGCCCGTCTCGTGCCAGAGTCCGAACTGGCCGCTACGGACGTAGCGGGCCACGCTCTCGCAAGTCTCGCCGATCATTGCCAGCTCGAAATCGTGGATGGCCCCCGCCCCGTTCAAGGCCAAGTGCGAAATCAGACCGCGTCGCATCAAGTCGATCAGCAGCGGCCCGTTGCCCTTGCGCAAGACGTGCGCGCCGCAGCAAAACATGATGGATGCGCCGGACTCGGCGGCCTCGACAATGCGACGGGCCAAGATGGGCAAGGCCTCGTGTTCGAACGGCGTGCGCGGCTGGTCGGGATAAACCATCACCGAGCGGTCGATGTCATGCGTCCGCTGGTCCAAGGGTTCGAGTGTCAATTGGCTACGGTCAAACTGTTTGTAGGGCATTTTTGTGTCTTTCGAGTTGCTACTTTGTGTTTAAATTGATGGGTAGCCCCGATAGCTCGTCTATCGGGGTGCTGCAGGCACAAGAGGGAATCGGGCCGATCACATGTGCCTCTTGCGGCTGCGCCGCCCTGATAGACAAGCTATCAGGGCTACCCTGCTCTGTTGCACTGCTGGTTATTCGCCCCAAATAAACTCTACCAGCGGTTTCCAGTCCCCGAAGTCGGGCACGACCAGATCGGCCCCCACGCCGATAAGTCGATCGCGCTTCCACTCATCGGGCTTGCCGTTTCGTTCGGTTTCGTTCGAGGCCACGCCCACGGCAATGCCGCCGGCCTCTTTCACGTTTTGAATTTCCACAAAGCCGTCGCCGAATCCCAACAGCAGTTCGCCCGGCACGTCGTTTTCGCTCAAGATCCGCTCGATTACCATGGCCTTCGAGAAGCTCTTGTAGTCCTCCTGGGCGCCATAGACATGCTGTCCGAAATACTTATCGAGTCCCAATAGGCGGACCTCTTCGATTACGTATTGCTCGTCGGTGCCGCTGGCCAGATAGAGTTGTACGCCGCGACGTGCAAGTTCATCGAGCAGTTCAACGGAGCCGGGCACCAACATGCCTGCGGCGTCGGCCTGGCCCGTCCGCAAAGACTCGCGGCGGCCGGTGATGCGTTCCATCAGGAGGTCGTGGTAGCGTTGTTTGTAAACGGCCGGATCTTCCGCCTGGCCGCCGCGCCGCTCGATCTCCTCGACCAGTCGGATCATCTGGTAGATCGTCTGTTTGCCGGTCAATTCGGCCACGAATTTGCTCACCAACTGTTCAAGTTGATTGACCGATTCGTCGGTATCCGTAGTTTGCAGGGCCTCGACCAGCAGCGGCACCATCACCTCGGGCCAACCCTCGCGGATGAGGCTCAGTGTGCCGTCGAAATCGAACAACGCGTAGCGTGGCGGTTGTGCCCGCTGGGGTGATCGAATAATCTCCACCGTTGAATTGTCTAAAAACCGCGTCGATTCAACAGAGTCCACTACTCGCTGGTAATCGGTTTCGTGTTGTGTCATCGAATGTATCTCCTTGTGGTTTGATTGCCCGTCAGCGGTTATGGTTGAGTGTGATCGCTTCCGCACGATTCTCGCACCACCAGTTCGAAGTCGAGCAATACGGTGCGTGGCGGCTGCGAAGGATTGGCGATGCGCCAGATCATTGTGTCGACCGCGGCGGCCGCCATGGCCATGCACGGTTGGTGGATGGTTGTCAAAGGAACGGACAAGGCGTTTGCATATTTCAAATCGTCGACGCCGACGATGGCAATCTCGTCGGGGACGCGAACGCCTAGCTTCATCAGGTCGCGCATAACTTCGGCGGCCGTGAAATCGGTGCCGCACACAATCGCTTGCGGCGGCCCGCCTTTTGGCCCGTCTTTGAGGATGGTTTTGACAAATGGCTCGTCGATTTTCTCGGCCCAATGAACCCACGCCCTTTGGGGATCGATGCCATGATCGAACAGCGCTGAGCGATAGCCTTCGATGCGGGCGTCGATTGTGGAGGCCGATTTTGCGCGCCCCACGAAGTCTATGCGGCGACGACCCCGTTTCAAGAGATGTTGGGTCAACGTGTAGCCGGCCCGGCGGTTATCGATGCCCACGAGGTCGAAGCGGCTGCGGGCCGGATACTTTGCAAAATCCGCGTCGATCAGCACGGTGCGGATGCCGGCGTTTTCCAGCAGTTCGACAATCTGACGGCTGGTTTCGGTCATGCCCGCGGAAAGTTCGATGGGTTGGAAGAAGACC
>CAZISU010000974.1:0-3080 GCA_964541935.1 uncultured Planctomycetaceae bacterium
GACCGTCAAAGAAATGCGCGCGAGGGGATATAAGGTAACTGGAATTGAAGGCGTCAGGTGCTTGCGTGGAGAAATGGCGGAAATCCGTTGGCGACCAAGAAAGATATGGGAGATGGTGTCGCTGCTGAGTCAGTCATTCACAACTTCATGTCCAAGCTTGGCCTTTCGTATCCTTTGCGTAAAAGACATGAACGTTTAAGGGCCGCCGACATGCCAGTTCCAAGACCAGATAAAGGCTGAAGTTTAGATGAACCGCGACTTACCGCTGTTGTCGATTGTGATTCCTACGCGGAACCGAATGAATTATGTTCCGTTTGCCATTGAAAGCGCGCTGCGCATTGCTTGCGATGGCCTCGAAATCGTAATCGAAGACAACAGCGACGACGACCGGCTGTCGAGTTGGATTGCGGAAAACTGTCCCGACCCGCGTATTAGTTATGCTTACTCGAATATTCCCACATCGCAGAGCGGCAACTACGATCGCGCCATGCGTCGAGTGACGGGCGAGTACGTGGCGCTTATCGGAGACGATGACGGCGTGAATCCCGAGATCATCGATGCGACGCTTTGGGCAAAATCGGAGGGCCTCGACGCGTTAACTCCCTCGAGCCTTATCAATTACTCCTGGCCCGACCTGCACATGAAAAACCCCGCTGCCGTGCAAGCAGGCGAACTGGTTATTCGCTCATACAGCGGCGCGGTTACCTACCCCGATGCGAAAGCCGAGATGATGAAGTGCGTCGGCGACGCGGGCCAGAGTTTTCACAATCTGCCCAAGGCATATTTCGGCATCGTGCGGAAAGAGTGCATGGATCGCGTCAAGGAAAAGACGGGAACATACTTCCCCGGGGTGAGTCCCGACATGGCGGCCGCCTTGTCGATTGCGATTTACGTGAAGCGCATGTGCCAAATCGATTATCCCTTGTTCATTCCCGGCAGTTCCGCAAAGAGCAACGCCGGCCTCAGTGGCATGGGACGACATATCGGACGCTTGAGCGATCAACCTCACCTTGACGCATCGTGTGAGGAAAATTGGTCTAAGATTGTTCCCGCCTTTTATTCAGTACAAACCATTTGGGCCGAAGCCGCCGTAGGCGCCCTGCGGGCAAACGAGCAATTCGATATTTTGCGTGCTTTCGATGTGCCTCGTTTATATTCGGACTGCATCGTGGCCCATCCGACATATTTCCGAACCATCATGGGGCCATTCGGCAAGGCTTTGCAAGAAACACAGATGGGCCGTCTCACGGGGACGGCCCGGCTGGCATGTCGCGTGGCACGCGGGACGGTGCTTCGTATGGCCGCTAATACCGCACGGCGGATGGGCATTAGACGCGGCATAAGCTCACGTACACTTACCGGCTTGCATAACATTGACGAGGCCGTACAGGCTTTCTCCGCAGATCGTAAAAACGAGGGCAGGAAATTCAAGCAGTGCATTCCATAGAGGTCAATCACGCATACTGCCACAGGTAGATTTACTCGTTCTCTTCAGATAAACTTATAATTGCTGCCCGCATTCAACTCAGATAGCGATTACCCCAATGACTCAGATATCCACAAAATTCAAGATGTCATATCCTGATGCCTTTCGGATACCGGCGCATCTGTGCGCTTTCTTGTTATTTGTCGAGATTCTGGTGCCGCAAATAACTCTGATAGGTCGCCCATGGCTGATCTCGGCGACGTTCGGCATGTGGCTTGTCTGTGCGCGAGGTCCTAAATTAACCGATACGATCAAACGCGCGGGACCGCTGGCGATATTGCCGCTGATTACATTACTAATTACTTTTTATAAGATGTACACCAGCGGTGGGACCATGGAACGGCACATGCCATTCGTGGCCGGTCCGATTTATCTGAGCCTTACGACCTTTGTGTGTTGCTTCTATCTGTTACATTATCCGAGAGTGTTGCAGCAAATCCGCATCCTCAGCGTCATCGTGTTGGGCGCCGTCATCGCCTATGGTCTTTCCATTGTCTATGCCGAGGCGGGCGTTGGACGCATCTTGGCAATGCAGAAAAGCGTTGTGTTGGCATACGGTTTCGATCCAGATGCCCTCACTCTGCGAGGCGTGCCCGGCTATGCGATTATTTATACCATCGCCATGGTCGGTTTGCTGCTAGTATCTTGGGTTCGAGATGCAAGATGCATTTCACGTCAAACGTTCTTTTTTTATGTGGCTGCGTTGATCATCTTGATGACGCATGTCGTTTTGTCGACGTTGACGCTGGCAGTGTTTGCGGGAGGATTGGTATTGGTAAGCGGGCTGCTTTTGTATATCTGGTTGTCTCATGTTCGGCATCGCATTACGGTAATGTGCGGTATTGTGCTAATGGCGTTGGCCCTTTCCCAACTGGAACACATTCAGTTTGTTGTCGCCAAAACTTCACGTTTGGCCACCGGAATGACAACGCAAGGGATCGAGGACGGGGACGAAACGGGGCGTGGAGGACGATTGATCCGATCGCTGAATACGTTTTACGAAAACCCTCTGCTGGGCTGCGATTTCAGTTCCGAGAAATTGGAGAAGGGGATCGGCGACCATTCTTCGCTTATCGATCCACTGGGAATGTATGGAATTCTGGGGTGTCTGCCGATGCTGCTATACCACTTCGTAATTGTGCGAAACGGTCTGCGCACATGGTACGTCAACCGCCGGAATTTACGTGGCATCGGCGAATTGGGGGCATGGACCTTCTACGGTGCTTGCAGTTTTTGGAACACGACAACCTATACGGTGCTGCCCCTGGCGTTGCTGTTTTTGCAGTTGGTTCCGCCCGGTGGTGCAATTGAGGAAGATGAACCAACAAACCGACCGATACGAGAGTTGGCGGAGAACTAGACCGTATGAAGTTGGCCGTTATTGGTGGAGCAGCGGGAAGCGGAGGATATCAGCGTTACATCAACGGGATATTCGGCCGTGGTAATGTACCGCCATCAATGGACATAACAATATTTTGCACATCGGATCTGGTGGACAAGCTGGTTGATATCGACGAGCGAATTGAGTTGTGTGTGCGTGAAGAGTTTCGGCAGAGCGCATTTTCGTTTTGTTTCAAGCGACTTCCCGCGTCTT
>CAZISU010000975.1:0-3074 GCA_964541935.1 uncultured Planctomycetaceae bacterium
CGTAGGGGCGGCGCCACGGCACTTTCCGCCGCGATTCATGCGCAGGCGGACTACGTGTCCTCGATGGGCGACTACCTCGAGTCGGCTTCGTATGCGCGCCGCAACAACGCCATTGCCGCCGAGCAAGAGATGCGGAACACGCTGCAATGGGTTTCGACTTATTTCGAGCGCCGCGAGTTGAATCGGGCCTATCGCCTGAAGAACAATCCCGGCTATCTTGCAAACGAAGAGAAGCGTCAAGAGGTTCTCGACCGCCGCATTACCAATCTCTTCCAAGAGGTTCTCAAGGGCGACGTGACGCAGGAGATCAATTGGCTGCTGCACGAGCTGGCCGGCATGACGCTCCCCTATCAATACCTTCCCGTCGATCAGGCCAAGCCCGATTCGACCATCGACTCGCAACTCAGTAAAACCGATTTGCATAAGATTCTGTTAACCGACGGCGGTCGGGAAGGCGGTCGCATGTTGACATTCCCCGCCGACACGGCCCGCGTGCTGGAAACCCCCTGGCCCAGAGCGCTGCAGGCTCCGCAATACGAAAAAGAACGCAAACAGTTCGAGGCGGCACGCGATAAGATGCTAGCCGATCGGGCCAATGGCAAGCGTAACTGGGAAAGCGAGAAAAAGGTGATGCAGGCTTGCGACGCTCTGAGCCGTAAGTTCGAGTCCGTCAACCCACGCGAAAAACGCATCGAGTCGTTCGAAACGTTTGCATCCTATCGCTCGGGACAGCGCTATTTGAAGTCGCTGGCGGCCGAGGTAATGCGGGCTATCACCACCCAGGACGAATGGATTTTCCAGGGCGTTTATCGTTTCGAAGGCGATAGCGTGGTCGATCTGGTGCAGCACATGTGCCAGAACGGCCTGGAGTTCGCTCCGCCACAGCCGGGTAGCGAAGGAGCGTACCGTAGCCTTTTCGAAAACCTGCGCAAGATCTATTTGCATCTTGGCGCCGACGATCCCAATCGAAATCTGAACGGCCAAAATATAAGCGGCCAAGCCGGGGACGGGCAGGATGAGGGTGGACGGAATTTGCTCCAGTAAGCAAGCGTAAGGCGGGTCAGCGGTCCTTTTCCAGAGCATAAGACTTAAAAAATGGGCGTGGAAATCCTCATCCTCTCCGGTGCCAGGCAGGGCGATCAACTCGTCTTGGACGCCGACGAATTTCGGGCCGGAGGCGTCGACGCCTGCGACGTTTTCTTCGATCCGTCCGCCGACGCCGCGGCCGTGGGGCGAATTGCATTGTTCCGACGCAATGACGAAGGATGGTCTATCCAGAGTGTCGGAACAGGCGAACTTTTACTCAACCAGGAAACCGTCTCGGGCCGAACGCGAATCCGCTCGGGCGACATCGTGAGGCTTTCCGATCACGGCCCCGATTTCTCTTTCGAGATACTGGCCGGACGCTTGGCGGCCTGGTCCGATTCGCCCGCCGAAAAAATCCTGCCGTCACCAGCTCGCGATGAAACCCCGGCGGCCATGCAAGCCGACGACGTCCTGCAAAGCGGCGTTACGGCCGAGTCCAACCTGGCCCCGATCGTGCTGCCGGCCCGTTCGCGGCGGCGATCCGTTATCATTCCCGTCATAGCCGGCGTGGGCGTCCTGGCACTGTTGCTGTTGTTGGCCGTGGGCCTGTTTGGCCCAGCCGCCGACGATGGTGGCCCGCTTGCCGCTGCAAATAATCCGATCGTCAAGCCCGATCCTCAGCCCGTGGCAACAGATGTAGAACCTCCTAAGCCAACGCCCGTTGCTCCGAAAGCCGCAACCGCGGATACACAAAACACCGCCGCGCCACCGCAGAAAGATCCCACGCCAAAACCCGCGCACACAACCCCGACCGATCCATGGGCGCCCATCGCGCGGCAATACGAAAAAACCGTCTGGCTGCTAGAGGTAAGTGACCCGGCAGTCAAGTTCGTTTACCCCTTTGCAACCGCCTCGGCCGTGGGCGAACACACGCTTCTGACAACCGCCACGGTAGCCGCCGAATTGCATAAGTTCGATGCCCGCGGCTGGAAAGTCTGGGCGCGAAACGAGGCCCTGAAAAAGACGGTCTTTATCGACGAGGTCCGCCTGCACGGTATGTATGTCGCGTTGGGTAATGACCCGCAGAAGAAGACCTATGTCGACCAGGGCGTTTTGACCACCCGACAACGTTTGCCGGCCGTTGCCACCATAGCCACGGCGGCCGAGCTGGCCGCTTTGGACACCGGCACCGAATTGGCCTGCATGGGCATCGCTCACGAAGGCGACGCTGTCAAGCCCGACGACCCGCGCAGGCAAGACGAGTTTCTGCCCGAGTTGATAGCCGGCAAGCTCTTCTTGCGAACGCAATTCGATCCTAAATCACCGTCGAGCCCGCGTCTCTTGCATTTGAAGGCGTCGCAAGCCGGTAATTTGGGCGGCAATTTGTACGGCAGCCCGATCATCGACCGCCAAGGCAAGATTGTTGCGGTCTATGCCGAAGCGGCCGCCATCGGCGCGGGCAACCAACTTCGCCTGCACTACGCACCCATGATAAATCCGGCCTTAATCGAATTGGCCCGGGTTGAACCGACCTCCGGCGACAAGGCCACGAACTATTGGGTGTCTCCAAAACAGGCAACCAAGGAACGGGTGCCCAAGAAAATCTCGAACGGAAGCAAGCATAGATGAACGTAAGTCAAGCATCGGGCGGAGAAAAGCTACAGCCGCCGGTAGGGATCGACCTGGGGACCACGCTTTCGGCGGTCGCCTATATCGATGCTTCCGGCCGACCTACCACGATTCCCAACCGTTCGGGCGATTTGCTCACGCCCAGCGCCGTGGCTTTCGAAGAAGGTACGGTGATTGTCGGCAAGGAAGCCATCAAGGGCTCGGTGCTGGCGCCCAACGATTATGCCGAATGTTTCAAACGCGATATGGGCCGCGGCAAGTTCCATCGCCCGGTGGCCGGCGAAGAAATTCCCCCCGAGGTTTGCAGCGCCTTTCTCCTGGCTCGTCTGAAGGAAGATGCCGAGCACCGCATTGGCCCGATCAAGCAGGTGGTGATAACCGTTCCCGCCTTTTTCGACGAGGGCCGCCGAAAAGCCACC
>CAZISU010000976.1:0-3069 GCA_964541935.1 uncultured Planctomycetaceae bacterium
GCGGCCCTCGGCCTTCATCTGCTCGCGTTGCTCGATCTGGCCGACCAGTTCGTCCCATTCGGTGGGCGGAACGTCGAGGCGGGTTTCGTATGTTTTTTGTAGCTGGGCCCAGGCCATGGCCTCGGGGTTGCCGCCCAGCACGATGTCGGTTCCGCGGCCGGCCATGTTGGTGGCGATGGTAACCGCGCCCTTGCGGCCGGCTTGCGAAACGATCTCGGCCTCGCGTTGGTGATGCTTGGCGTTGAGAACCTCGTGCTTGATGCCGCGACGGTCGAGGAGCCTGGATATCAATTCGCTGCGTTCGATGGAAACCGTGCCCACCAGGATCGGACGTCCGCGCTCGACGATGCTGCGCACGCGGTCGCGGGGGATGGTCTGGCGGTTCTTCGTGCTCTCGGGCTGGAACTCGATGGACTCGTCGTACTCGCGGGTGACGACGCCGCGCATGACGTCGTCCTTATCGAGCGTGAGCACGTCCCATTTGTGCATCTCTTCGATCTCGTCGGCGATGGCCGCGTACTTTTCGGGCTCGGTGCGATAGATTACGTCGGCGCAGTTGAGACGCTCGAGCACCTGGTTGGTGGGTATCGAGATGACGTCCAACTGGTAGATTTTCCAGAACTCGGAGGCCTCGGTCATGGCCGTACCGGTCATGCCGCAGATCTTGTCGTAGAGCTTGAAATAGTTTTGCAGGGTGACGGTGGCCAGCGTCTGGTTTTCTTCCTTGATCTGCACGCCTTCTTTGGCCTCGACCGCCTGATGGAGGCCGTCGCTCCAGTTGCGGCCGGGCATCAAGCGGCCGGTGAACTCGTCGACGATGACGATCTCGCCATCTTTGATGATGTAGTTGACGTCGCGTTTGTAAAGGTGGTGGGCTTTGAGCGAGTTGTCGATCAAGTGCGGCCATTCCATGTTGCCGGCCGTGTAGAAGCTTTCCACGCCGGCCAGTTCTTCCGCCTTACGCACGCCGTCGTCGGTCATGTGCGCGCTGTGCTCTTTTTCGTTGACCTCGAAATGCACGCCTTTTTTCAACTGGCTGGCGATGCGTTCGGCCTTGGAGTAGCGGGTGATATCGTCGTGGGCTGGGCCGGAAATGATGAGCGGGGTGCGGGCTTCGTCGATGAGGATATTGTCGACTTCGTCGATGACCGCGTAGCTCAAGGGGCCCTGCACTTGCTGCATGTGCTTGGGGTAGCTCTCGTCGTCGCGGGCCGCGGGGCGCATGTTGTCGCGCAAGTAGTCGAAGCCGAACTCGTTGTTGGTGCCGTATGTAATGTCGCAGGCGTAGGCCTTCTGGCGGAGGTCGCCGTCCATGTCGCTTTGGATGGCGCCCACGGTCAGGCCTAGCGACATATACAAGGGGCCCATCCATTCCATATCGCGGCGGGCCAGGTAATCGTTGACCGTGATGACGTGCACGCCTTTGCCGGCCAAGGCGTTGAGATACGTGGGCAAGGTGGCTACGAGGGTTTTGCCTTCGCCGGTTACCATCTCGGCAATCGAGCCGGAGTGCAAGACCATGCCGCCCATCATCTGCACGTCGTAGTGTCGCATGCCCAAGACGCGTCGTCCGGCCTCGCGACAGATGGCAAAGGCCTCGACGAGAATGCCGTCGACCGTCTCGCCAGCGGCCAGGCGCTTGCGAAACTTGTCGGTTTGCTCACGCAGTTCGGCGTCGCTGAAGGCCTGATACTTGGGCTCGAGGGCGTTAATTGCATCCAGGCGGGGTTGCAGCTTCTTTAAAAATCGAGCGTTGGAAGATCCAAAAACCGACGTAACGGCCCGTTCCACCCCCCCGGTGAGCCCTCCAAAAACGTCAGAAATAATCTCCCAGCCGCGTTCCAAAGCATCCATAATAAATCAGACTATATATATCCAGACAAATGAGCGCATTAAAATCCAACTGCGCAATCTACACATTTCAACAAAAACGGTCAAGAAGGGTTACCCAGCCGGGCACCCCCCATGGTGATGTGATCCCGCTATGTTATTCGCAGGCAGAGGCCCTAGATTATACGCATTGGGTGGCTATTTTGTTGGGAATTGGAATAACAGTACATCTTCGTTGTACAAGATGATCTATTCGCTTGTCACAAAGTGCGATGCAATGTGTGTTAAATTCCTGTTCTTGCGTTCGAGCGTTTTTCGTCTAGTCATGAAGTCTTCAAAGATTTCATGACTGTCGATCCGTTTTCCGGCGCAATTCTTAGCGACGATGGCAAGACCTAGTACGTTCTTGCCACCTGCTGCATGAAATCGATCAAATACTCGCTTGAGGGTTGATTCCCATTCGATAATATCTTCGTGTAATTCTTTGCGGATGAGCAAATGAATTTGACCAATTGAAGCAACATATTCGCGAATCAACGGCCGTATATCAATTTTTTCCCCCATTGTCTGAAGTTCTTTCAAGATTTCCTTCTTGAATCCCTTTGACAATGCTGCAATTTGAATTTGGGGAATGACAGCGTGCTTGACGCAAGATCCGCACTCAGTTTCCACTCGTTTTGAATTGCGACTTACAAACGTTACAGGAATATCTCTATGTTGGGAATAATTTCGAATCGCTTCCATAGCACGATACCCTATGTGAGCATCATACTCTGTCGCTTTTTTATCTTTTAACCCTTTAGCTTGTGATGAATCACCTCCGTATATGGAATGGATGATATGTGCTGTATGGTCCATATACAGCCGACAGGTGGATAAAAGATTGATGATACGCCGATTGAAATTGTGTATATCATTGATGATTTTTGAATAGTTACCATCAGAGTAGAGCATATTGTCAACAGCTGCATCGATCATACCTAACTCGAACTCCTTGAAGTTCTCCAGAACGTAGTTCAGCTTTTCCTCAACAAATAGAGCATTCATCAGATTTTCTTTTGCGTTCTTCACCTCTTCGTATTCTTCCAATGACAGTTCGATATAATCGTTACAACCGAGGACAAGACGTGTGATGACGTACTTCATGATTTTACTATCCAGTAACGGTTATGAACGCTATGTGTTTCCGATCAGAACATGCCGACAGAATCAGAATTTTACTATATCAACCAAATAAAG
>CAZISU010000977.1:0-3068 GCA_964541935.1 uncultured Planctomycetaceae bacterium
TGATTTCAAGAAGTTATAATATTAATCACATGAAGGCTACTCAGACACTTCAGGATTCAATGCTTCGTCGTAGCTTCAGCATGCGATCCGCGATTTCACAGAGGATCATGGGACGACATTTAACCCTCTTTGTCTTGAGGCAGGCCCGAAAATCCAGCAGACCCCAGAAATCGATAAAATTCGCCAGTACCAGAAGCGATGGTGTGCCAGCAGTGGAAATGGTAGCCAGCGCCCGTACCGCACTGAGGGGGTATGAGTGCCGATGAAGGGGACCTTTCTGAACGGTGAGAAAAAGGATGAGGACAAGATTGGAAATGCTAATCTCTTCAACAAGGATCTTGCCCCGTTTTTGCTCGAAATTTAGTTGGACGAGATTTATTGTTTAAGTGATGAGGCGTCCCTGTGACTTTCTTGTGGTCGTTTTCTTTCAATTTGTCGACAACCAGCTTTGCCAGCAGGCGAACGAATTGCCGAGTCGATTCATTGACATCACTTATGGTTGCCTGTTTGTTATATTTTTTCATTTGTCTCCTGTTTGGTGGGTCCGTAAAAAAACGTCACCGACCAAGAAGGCAGGTGACGTTTTCCGTATAAAAAGTAAAAGTTAAGTTTTTCGTCTCAATACTCTCCTGCATTTGATAGAGGCTGGAACTGATACCTTGGATGAAGATGCCGTCTGAGTTTACCTTCTGAGGGTGGATCGGTAATGGTGAGATAAGGATCATCAATGCCCAACGCATCCATTTTTCGCTGGAGTGCTGCCGCACGCTGAGTTGCCGTTACCGTCAATCCAAGTTGTTCTGCAATCTCCTTTTCAGTCAACTTTTTGTGATTTCCCTCTGGATTACGTAATTCGAGGATTCTGCTGCGAAACACTTCACGCTGCGGAGGATTGAAGAAATCGACCTTTAGAAGTTGCTCTAACGGTTCGCAGAGTGCCTGTTTAGCGACAGAGTTCTCTAATAAGTTCCCCAGTTGCAATCGAAAACGGCCTCTTAATACAATACCTCCCCCATCACAAAGTTGATGCGGAAACACGGTGATCTTAGGAATCAGTTTTTGAATCAATATACGGAACTCCCAGCTCTCGATCGCATGCTTGTTAAGACAATTGATCGCAAGACTTTTGAGTTCTTCAATAGTGGGGATCAAAAGCTTGGTTTGAGCAGGTTTCTGCAATCGTTTCAGACATTTCCGTTGATCCGTCAGTTCTGATTCAATCCGATTGAGCTCTCGCGGAACCGCCTCACTTTTATTCCCTTCTCGAATAAAGTCCACGAAATTGTCCTGTTCTCGCTTCAATTTCTCGATGCTTTGCTGACAACGAATCCGCTCGTCAGGAACCCCTGACTCGATTTGATTAATCTCTTTACGAATTTCAGCAAGGAAAACATCATCAAAATATGGAAGAGATTGAATCTTCTGAAACACAGCAGCCATGATATTTTCAGCGGCCAGGGGGCCATCTACGGATGCTCCATTCCAGCACACATGCGATCGCGCGCCATCACACATAAGGTGATGTTTTTGTCCGTGACCACCAAACACATAATTGCGACCACAGATTCCACAGAAAATCATTTGACCAGGAAAACGTGTCCGTTTCTTAGAAACATTCTTCCGAGTATCACGACCATTGATTCCATTCCGGGCATAGTTGGCGTTTCGATCTCGTAACAGCGAAAGAACCTGGTCATATCGTTCCGGATCGATAAATGCCAAGTTGGGACACTCTCTGTCATTCCATTCGTCGGGTGATGTTCTGACAGATTTACGCCGGCCTGTTTTGTTGATCCGAACAGACTTTTGTCGGCTGCCCTCGCGAACCCCCTTCAGCTTGGCATTTTTAGTCACGCGAGCAACCATTCGCCCATCCCATTTTTTGCTTCGGGCGTAAGGGCCAACAGGGACTCCAGAAACATTTAACCAGTCAGCCACGTCGGAATAGTTGGCTCCCTTCTCCAACATGGAAAACCACTCGTCGTAAATTCCTTCTGCTGCAGGATCTTTCGTGATTTCCTGATCCGACTTCGCCCCGACTGGCACGATGTAACCGTATGGCATACGTTCTAAGGCACCGCCGTTTATCCAGCGATTTTTCAACGATCGCCTGATTCGATCTGAGGTGTCACGGTTGCTTCGCTCGTGATGCCAAGTTGACATCGTTGCATTATCCCGCCAGTTGGCATCAATGGTATCGACGCGATCGTTGATCGCGATCAACCGAGTATAAGAATCCTCGCAACTTTCGCACAGATAGATCGCGTGAAATCGGCGACATAATCGGCTCAAATCTTCCGCAATGACGAGATCGTATTCCCCGGATTCAATGCATGCCTCAAGCTGCAGTATTTCTTTCCGGTCAAGATATTCCCCGCTGCCCTGACTCTTGATGACTGTCCAATTTACTGAACCTACATAGTTATCAGAGACGTACTTTCTGACTAATGCTTCCTGATCATCCAAGCTTTTTTCATCTTGATGCACAGTGCTGATACGACAGACTGCTATAACTTGAAGAACCGAACCATTTTGGGGAGTCAGTGGCTCATTTAAAGACATGTGACACCTCCCTTCAGGCTTCCTTCTGCCTTGACTTCCAGAAAGGACTGACACACATAATCATTGGCAGAGGACACCGAATGGTGGACCACAAATATTTGCTGGAGCGCGTCTAATAGCTGCTCAATTCCCACATAGCCATCTTCCGGACCAGTCAGAAACGCAATTCGATGAGCGATTCTATTTTTGTCCCGGTTTTGTCCCTGTCCAGCACCTGAATAACCGGGAACAAAGGGAACTAAACAGGAACAACCAGAATGGCCTAAATCTTGACCAGTAAAAGGGATACACGTAAGTGCTGGTTTACAATTACTTTCCTTCAGAAGGGGTGGTGAGATTCCCCCCCTCTCCGCTTATTTGATTGCCGTTGAGTTGTAAGCCTATAACTCAACGGCATTTGCTTTATCTGGACCGCTCCAGAGCTTCCCATTTGTGGCACATTTTGTGGCGTTTTGTGGCACGGGGGTTCTCTGAAAGGTTCTGTTGATGAAGCAATCATCAAAGCA
>CAZISU010000978.1:0-3067 GCA_964541935.1 uncultured Planctomycetaceae bacterium
CCGATTATCTCGTCTGAATCGGCGAGGGTGAAAGCGGGGAGCCAAGGTGTGTCTGGATAGAGCGATCCTAAAACGACTGTGGGAATTCCGCTTTCGGCCAGATACTTGTAAACCTCGGAACTGCACCCGTGGCAATGACTCCGATAAGTTGTCCATTGTCAAGGTCTGACTGGAGCAACTCCTTGACATAGGCGACCCCGTCAACTTCGGGAATGAATCCGAGGTTGACATTAGTTGCACCGCTCTGGCGACACAGGCCTTTGGATAAACAAGGGCCATCTATGCTGTCGTCTTCGGGAACCAAAACGTAAACCGAACGCACTTTTGAGGGGGATGAGATTGTCGCTCCGGGACCAACAAATGTGCCCAATTTACGACGACGCAAAAGTGTCTCCGAATCCCCAAAACCTTCATGGCCCGTTGTGCCGTTGCCCGGCTAACACCCAAAAGTTCGGCCGCCTGGTGTGCGGCTCTCGTATTCTGTGCGAAGTATTTCAACTTCCTCGAAAATCGCGCTAACTTGCGCGTCAGAGACCGTATCGTCCATGTTAATGCAGCAGACGCCAGTGAGATACGGGTTGCCCGAATCCTCGACCAGGCGGCGGACGATGGCGCGAATTTCATCGGGTGCCTGATGGACGATATCAAGCGGGCTCAAGCGAATGTTGAGAAAAGTGCTGGGTAGGTGGTTTCGCAATAAGGCTATATCGCCGCCCCAGCCCACGTCGAGGAAATCGAGCTGCGGCAGCTTGGCGAATGACTCGGCAAAGCGATGCGGATCCTTGCCGCAGTAATGTATGCCGTAGGGTCGTTGTTCGCGGCTCCATTGCACGTCATAGATCATCAAGAACCGCTCGTAGTCGTCAACCGATATCATTGTGTGGGAACACTCGCTATGCAGTAAAAGCGGTCGCTTGAAGTGGGCCGCGAGGCGATTCACGCTGATCGAGGTGGTGCCCGTGCGGCGGCCAATTTCTTGCGTAAAGCTGTGAATCACCTTGGAGATGCCGTCTATAAAATGCGAGGCACCTTCGGGATTATCCTTAAAGTCCATGAAAAGCTGCTGGCCACGAAGGTCTAGGGCGACGTTGAGCACGCCGCTCCAGTTGATGTCACCACAAAGATAGCCGTGCTTTACCTCCAGTGCGTCGAGCAATCCATCGAGTTTTTTGAAAGCTGGACTTGCGAAGGCGGCCTGAAGAGGGACTTCCAGTGACTCGACGTCGGCCGGCAATACTTGAGGCGGGTCGCCGTCGGAGTAGCGGATCTGACAGCCGAGCATTTCGGGAATCAGATATCCGGAAGCTAAGTGAACCGCGCCCACGCAAGGCAGGTCCTTGTCGTGGTCGGCCCCCAGACCGTGACACCCCCAGCGGTCGTGGAGCGCTTTTTCCATACGACGCTCGTCTTCTACACGACGGGCCGGGTGGTAAAAAAAGTCTTCGTCGAACGTGATGCCCTCGTGAGCATGCCACCAAGATGGGCTCAATACAATGTCGACCGGCAACATGCCTTCGCTGCAAGATGGAGTATTTAGAGTGTCTTGCATATTCGCCTCCTAAAATTACGAATGATACCGATGCCATTTGCCTCTCTCTGCCCATGCCTTCGTGCAAGCAAGGCCATTGACCGCATGACAGCATACAACTCACACCAGCCTATCTGCGAACGAGGGCGTGTCAATAGTCGCTACGGCACATACCATAAGTGACTAATGCATTACGTGTTACGGCTTTGCATCACTGCAAGCGGGGGTGCAGTGATGTGGGCTATTACGGATTCATCGACTCATCTGGTAGACTGCATGCGTACGCATGTCTTATACTGCTGAGCCGCCGTGCATAGGAGTTGATTTAATGCCCCCTCGTCGTTCGCTTTGACTGATGCCAGAAACTTAATTGGCCCAGAGACGTATAAAGTAAGAATCCGCGAGGTGTGTTTCCAGTTAGGAAGGGAATGCTACATATCACGGACAACGGAAGCAACTTGTTAGCCCTAACGGTTTCGCACACGTGCTTCGCTGCAACGAGGCCATCGGGAAGTCATGAATTCTTTCGGCATCGTGAATGGCTGCTCGTTTTTGGCAAATCGCTTGCCTGACTCGGCAGTATTATGAGCTAAGTTCCGATCGTGCAATATGCAACGACTCACGACACCGTAGTCATTACTCCGCACCTCGGCGGCTGCTTCGGGATTAGTCTGCCCGACGCCAGCGCGAAAAGACTTTTCATAATACCTAATCTGGGATAATTCAGTATATTTGGACAAGCTATTTTGAGCCCAGGGTCTGGCCTTCACTCAAACTCAGCGACATGGCTACTTTCTGATGATTATCCAGGGGAAGTTTGCCGATGCGAATCTGGTGGAGCAATTGGCTCGCCTTGCGGCCCAGTTCGGTTTCGTCCACGGTGACTGCCGCCAGACGTCGGAGCATGGCGCCTTCTCGCCATGTACCGCCGAATCCGATTAGCGAAATATCTTTCGGTATCTTCAGACCTAGCTGGCTCAGCAGCAGATAGACCAGTTCCGACTCCGTATCGAAACCAGTCATGATTGCTGTGGGACGATCCGCCCGAGAAGTAATCGCTTCGCGTACCAGAACCGTAGCTTACAGCATTATGGCAATCCTCGTGTCTTCGGTTCGCACGGCCTCACAATCCCTGCGGTCGCATAGAACCTCGCGAAAAATTTACAGTTTCATGGGCGATTTGTCCACTATCGATACCCGAACCGTAATATGTAAAGACTCACACCTTCGCCGGTGTCTTTACGGCCACGCTCTTTTGGTTCGTATGCACGCAAGGCTCGGACCAGATGGCCGACGAGGACCGCATAGCCATTTATCGCGACCTGGTCGACGAGCATGGAAGGTATTAGGCGTCCATGAACCGGCAAAGCTGCGGCCATTGGTTCTGTGTGTACCCGATCGTCAAGCTCTTCTTGTGTTAGTTTCACGGTACTCATTTGCTTGCTTCTCTCCCACCGAAGCCGATCTTGGAAAGTAGCGTTTGGCCGAGCCGTGCCCGGTGCTCACCGTCCGAGGGGCTAATGGATTTGCACAACCATG
>CAZISU010000979.1:0-3051 GCA_964541935.1 uncultured Planctomycetaceae bacterium
GTTTCAGACGCAGACGTTCGAGAATCCTATCCAGCGTTCCATCATGATTCCACCGATTGAACAAGTCCCACGCCGTCTGCCATGGGCCCAAGGCCTCCGGCAAGTCTCGCCAGGGAGAACCGGTCCGCAGAATCCACAAAATACCGTCCATGATCCTTCGTCGATCCTGTGGCGGTCGCCCCATCCGCTTGCGGTTTGTGCCTAAAGATGCGGATCTGTACGCAATTCGCTTCGAGTGAACCAATAGTGGGGGGGTAGAAGATAAAACGCGATTTGCAGAATTTTTCTGAAAAAGTGCTGCTTATTCTGCTTGCGTAGCCCTGTCCGATTGACGACAATTGGGGTGTACGAGTCTGTTTATATCCCGGCCTCGTCTACCTGAGCGACAGTACGGCAATCGCCGGTCGCCGGATTCCCACCTCCGAATCAATCAAACCCCCACCACGAGGAGAATGTTCGCAATGAGCGAAAAAACTAAGAATGGTTCATCCCGGCGTGTGTTTCTCAAGAGTAGCGGTCGTGTTGCAGCCGCATCGGCCCTTGTCGGCACGGCCATCCCCTACGTCCATGCGGCCGAGAATAACACCATCCAGGTTGCTTTGATCGGTTGCGGCGGGCGCGGCACCGGAGCCGCGGCCCAAGCTTTGAGTGTCAACCGTGGCCCCGTCAAACTCGTCGCCATGGCCGATGCCTTCAAGGATCGTATCGAGAGTAGCTACAAAAACCTCAAAAAATCCAGCGGCGATAAGGTGGACGTGCCCGACGACCGCAAGTTTGTTGGTATCGATTCCTACAAGCAGGCCATGGATTGCCTCAAGCCGGGCGACATTGCGATTTTCGCCACACCCCTGGCGTTCCGCTGGGTGCATTTCGACTATGCCGTCAAAAAAGGCCTAAACGTCTTCATGGAGAAGCCGCTCACGGCCGACGGCCCCACTTCCCGCAAAATGCTCGATATCGCCGACAAGGCGACCGCCAAAAACCTCAAGGTAGGCGTGGGCCTGATGTCACGTCACAGTCGCCCGCTCGAACAGGTGGCCAAGCGAATCCACGACGGCGAAATTGGTGACATCGTTTTGATGCGTGGATACCGTATGCACGGCCCCATCGTCGGCTATTATCCTCCCAAGCCGGCCGGCATGAACGAAGTCGAGTATCAGCTCCGTAAGTTCCACGCTTTCCTCTGGGCCAGCGGCGGAACATTCAGCGACTTCTACATCCACATCATCGACCACTGCTGCTGGATGAAAAACGCCTGGCCGGTCAAGGCCATGGGCTTGGGCGGACGCCATTATCGCGGAGATTGCGTCGACCAGAACTTCGACGTCTACTCTGTCGAATATTCCTTCGCCGACGGCGCCAAATTCATCATGGACGGCCGCTCGATATTGGGATGCGAAAACGTCTACTCCAGCGCCGCGCAAGGCACCAAAGGTAACGCAATCATGTCCAAGTCGGGCGATTGCAGTCCGCCTTCGTCCACGTATACAGGTCAGCTCCCCGATAAGGCGAACCGGATTTGGAAGTCCAAGAATATTTCGGGCCAGGGAAACCCCTATCAGAACGAGTGGAACGACCTGGTGGACGCCATCCGCGACGACAAGCCCTTCAACGAGGCGCGACGCGGCGTCGAAGCCAGCCTAGTGACCTCGATGGGCCGCATGGCGGCGCACGTTGGCCGCTCGGTCACCTTCGACGAAATGCTCAAGAGCGATCACGAGTACGCCCCGAACCTGGATAAACTCACCTTCGACGGCCCGGCCCCGCTTCTGGCCGACGCCAATGGTAAGTACCCCATCCCGCAACAGGGCGTAAAGACGAAACGAGAGTATTGATAGCCAAATATCGTAGGCTGAGAAATCTCGTATAATAGCCGCCCTCGGCTGTTGATAATAACCGAACGCCCAGGCTCTTGAGCCTGGGCGTCTGCTTGCATACAAGCTGGAATTGAGGGAGCAACCACTTAATCAGTGCGATGTTTGTCATTCAGGAACCCGCACCACCCGGTGTAATGGGAACTAATCAAACATGATTCGGAAAAAAGCTCTTGTTACAATTTTTGGTGGAGTATGCGTGGGGATATTAATGGACCTCCCCCTCTTGTACATCCCGCTGCTCGACTATCTTGAGTTGATGCCCATACTGTCAAAAGCCTGGGTGTTATGCAACGCTCCCGCTTTCTTTTTTGCTGATCTCTGGACACAAAGTCTCCAATTGCCACCAATAGGAGAAGTCGCCTGGATTGTTGTACCTGCGGTTGCAATTCCACTCCAGTGGATTTTCATCAGTCTCATAATTGTTGCTGGCAGGGTTCTTTGTATCCGCATTACGAAATGTATGCGTTTTGCCTCGGAAGATTAGAAGTATTGCCGTGCCTGCCATCACCTCAAACCACCGCAAGCGGCTGGGCTAATAAGCTCGGTATCCAGAATCACCCCATTAAAATGGGTGAAGAACCAAAAGATCAACCGCTAAAGACCCGCGTCAGAAGATCGCATGCCTCTTGATGAATGCCCGCGGATTGGCTCTCGCGTGGCCCGGCCACGTTGAGCGTTGCCACGCTGTTGTCCGCCAGCCATTCGCATACGGCGTCGCGCGTTTGTTCAATACCATCACCGTCAATCTCATCGAGATCGACAACCAGCAGCGGCTGCTTGTGACGCGTGGCGAGACTTGCGGTCAGCAGCGTCCCACCGCTGGGCGAGCCGTGGCAGACGATCAGCGTGCCGTCGGAATCCAGCACATTTTTTTCCGTCCGCTGCGGATACTCACGGGTTTCGGTTTCGCGCAGATTATAGCCAACGGGTATCCTGCCATCTTCGGCCAGACGACCGCGAGGGCACCATCCACCATGTGGAATACCCAGCGATACGGCAACATCCAACGCCGCCCGGTCGACGCCCGTCTGCCCGCCGGAAACGATCATGCTCGGAATTGGAGATTTTTGCGGTGTCTTTCCCAAAGCCCCCTCACCGCCGCAGAGTGTTCGGCGAAGGCGCCCGATAAGGCTCCGGTCGCTGCGTCAAGCTATCGGTCGAGCCCCGTGGCATC
>CAZISU010000980.1:0-3038 GCA_964541935.1 uncultured Planctomycetaceae bacterium
ATTTGCGGAAAGTCGTAAAAACGGGCCCGCCTTTTTCGTTTGTTTATGATGGGAAACCGTCGTCCGAACTGCTGGCGACATGGAAGCGGGAACTGAGCACGAAGAAACTAGACGAAAATCGCACCGAGTATACGCTGAAATATTCCGATCCTAAATCGGGGTTGCTGGTGCGTTGCGTGGCGATTCGGCATCACGATTACCCCACGCTTGACTGGACGGTTTACCTGAAAAATTCGGGCCAGGCCGACACGCCGATTATCGAGAAACTACAGGCCATCGACGACTGGTTCCAGCGGGACGCGCGGGGCGAGTATTTGCTGCACCACTGTGTGGGAGCACTTTCGACCGCGTTGGACTACGGGCCGCGGGAAACTCCGTTGGGTCCGAAAGCGAACATGCACTTCGCGCCGCAGGGCGGACGTTCGACGAACCATGCCTGGCCTTATTTTAATCTGGAACACGCAGGCGGCGGGACGATTATTGCCGTGGGTTGGCCCGGCCAGTGGGCGGCCGATTTTACGCGTGATGAAAGCCGGGGGCTGCACGTCACGGCCGGTCAGGAGTTGACTCGCTTCAAGCTCCTGCCGGGCGAAGAGGTTCGCACGCCACGGGTGGTGTTGCAGTTCTGGCGCGATCGCGATTGGATCGATTCGCAGAACGTGTGGCGACGTTGGATGGCCGCACACAACATGCCCAAGCCGGGCGGCAAGCTGCCGCAGCCGCAACTGCTGGGTTGCAGCTCGCGGTTGTATGCCGAGATGACCAAGGCCGACGAAGCCAGTCAGAAGATGTGTATCGACCGCTACCTGGAGGAAGGCATCAAGCTCGACTACTGGTGGATGGACGCCGGCTGGTATCCTTGCGATGGCAATTGGCCCAAAGTGGGCACCTGGGAAGTCGACCGTACGCGCTTTCCCAACGGCCTGCGGGCGGTTAGCGACCACGCCGCCGAAAAAGGCGTTAAAACGGTAGTGTGGTTCGAGCCGGAACGGGTACATCGGGGCACGTGGCTTTTCGATAAACGTCAGCAGTGGTTGCTCAACGGCTATAACTTAAACCTGGGTAATCCAGAGGCGCAAAAGTGGCTGACCGATCACGTCGACAAGATGATAAGCGACGAGGGCATTGGTCTGTATCGCCAGGACTTCAACATGGATCCCTTGCCGTGTTGGCGCAAGGATGAAGCCCCGGATCGACAAGGCATCACCGAAAACAAATACGTGGTGGGGCTCTTGGCCTATTGGGACGAGTTGCTGCGACGGCATCCCGATTTGTTGATCGACGAATGTGCATCAGGTGGACGTCGCAACGATTTGGAATGCATGAAGCGAGCCGTGCCCATGTGGCGGACCGACCATGCTTATCACACCACCTCCAATCAGGCCATGACGTACGGAATATCGTTGTGGATTCCCTTCCACGGGACGGGCATGGTCGGTAGCGACAACCCCGGCTATATGGGCGAGGGCAAGCGTCCGGTCGTTCCCTATACGGTTTGGAGCGACATGACCCCTAGCCTTGTCTGTACGTTTGACATCCGTGAAAAGGATCTCGACTACGACACCATGCGACGAATGATCGCCGGTTGGCGATCGATCAACAAGTATTACTACGGCGACTACTATCCGTTGACGCCGTACAGCCTCGACGACACGGCCTGGATCGGCTGGCAATTCAACGACCCGAAAAAGGCCGCCGGCATGATACAGATATTCCGTCGACCGCAGAGTGTGTATGAAGCCGCGCGTTTCAAGCTGCGGGGGCTTGAACCCGAGGCTGAATACAAGATTACCGAGTTGAATTCTAACCAGTCTGTTACCAAGACGGGCCGCGAATTGGCGGAGAAAGGGCTGCTGGTCACGATCGGTGAGTGTCCCGGGGCGGCCGTTTATGTTTACGAAAAGTTGAAATAATCAGACGATCGAATGCAGAAAGGATCTAGATGATGGCAAGAATAATTGCGGGGCGTTTGTGCATCAGCTTCGTGTTGTTGCTGGGTATAGTAGCGACTGCGGGCACATCGATGGCCGATGAAAAGGGCCCTGCTTCCCGCCCCAAACTGACCAAGTTGCCGGTCAATTTCGACACCAGCATGGAAAACACGCCGGTTATCTACAAGGACCGCGTACTGTTGGTGCAAAATGACCGCCCGCCCCACGGTGGCGATGCCAGCAACATTTTTTTGTATATCGAGGACATCGCAACCGGCAAGCAGATAGCCAAGTTCGGCGAACTGCACTCGTTCGTGAGCGCCTATGTCAACGGCGACGAGTTGAACGTGTTTGCCAGTCACTACACCGATAAGAACTGGGCCGAGGATATTTTCCGTTTCACCACAACCGACCTGAAGAACTGGAAACGTGAGCTGGCCATACCGCGTGAGGGCGACGAGCACTTGTTCAACTGTTCGATCTGCAAGGACGAGCAGGGTTATTTGATGGCCTACGAGTCGAACAAGCCGGTGGGTTTTTGCTTCAAGTTCGCCCGCTCCAAGGAGTTGGCAAAATGGGAGAAGATCAAGGGATTGGTGTATACGGGCGAGAATAACGAATATAGCGCCTGCCCCGTATTGCGTTACCACGCTCCGTATTACTACGTGATTCATCTGCACAACATCATGCCTGGACATAACGGCTATACTTCGTTCATGACCCGTTCGAAGGATCTGCAGACCTGGGAACTTACGCCTTTTAACCCCATACTGGAAGCGACCGCCGGCGAAGGGTGCAACAACTCAGACGTGGATCTGTTCGAGTGGCAAGGAAACACGTATCTGTATTATGCCACGGGTGACCAACAGACCTGGGGCAGCGTGCGGGTGGCCATGTTCGCTGGCCCAGAGAAGGATTTTTTCGAGAGCCATTTCCCCACAGGCGTGAAATTCAAGACATGTTCAGCAAAGAGAAAGTAAGTGTAACGTGAGAGAGAATGAGGTTAAGAGAATGATGCGACGTGTATTTATCAATGCGACCGCGATGGCGGCGTTTGCAATTATTGTCCTGCCGATGTCGGTATTGTTTGCCGGCGAGAAGGATAAA
>CAZISU010000981.1:0-3037 GCA_964541935.1 uncultured Planctomycetaceae bacterium
GCCTTACGGGAACCGCCATTATGGACGCGGCCGAAGACTGGAACGAGAGCCTCTACGGCGGCGAGGGAATGAGTTGGTTCCAGACTGCCATGCACGAAATCGGCCACCTCTTGGGTATGGGACACACCTATGATATGGAACCCGTGACCATAATGGGTGACAACGACGACCCGCTTTACTATGCGGCCACCAGCGAGTTGGTTTACCCGGGCGATCACGATATCGTACACGGTCGGCACATGTACCGGCCCGACAGCACCGACGTCGATATCTATAAATTTGAGATCGAGCAGGCCGGCACGTTCAGCGCGGAAACCATTGCCGAGCGACTGGCGGATTCGAGCTTGTTGGACAGCAATCTGAAACTTTACGACGACGCCAACAACGTCATCGCCGGCAACGACGATTACTATAGCGAAGATTCTTACGTCGAAGTCTACCTCGAGCCGGGTACTTATTATGTGGCCGTCACTAGCACGGGCAACAACCAGTACGACCCGGACGTCGAGAGTAGCGGTATTGGCGGCACCACACAAGGCGATTACGATCTCCGCGTCAGCTTCACGCCCGATGTGGGCGAACACATGTCGGACACCACGGGCACACGGTTCGACGGCGACGCCGACGGAGTGGCCGGCGGAGTTCACAACTACTGGTTCAACGTACAGCCCTTGGAAAGCACGATCTTTGTCGATAAGGTCGCCGATGGAGCCGTTCAGGATCAGGATGGATCGTTGGCGAATCCATATACGCAAATCGATACGGCTTTGGCCGCGGCCGAGGCCGACGATATCGTTCGCATCGTGGGCAACTACGAACGCACGTTCATGGCTCAAGACGAATACGATACCGGCACCCTTTCCAGCGGCCTGGCCGTGGGCGACCTCAACGGCGACGGCTGGAAAGACATCGTAACTACGATGCAAAACGAGCTGGAAGAGACGAACTACGTTTCCATCCTCTTCGGCGTGGGCGACGGGACTTTCTGGGCGCCGGTCGATTACGAGGTCGGCGCGAATCCCACGGCAGTCGAAGTGGGCGACTTCACTGGCGACGGACTTATGGACATCATCGTTGCCAACGGCGGCACGAACACGCTATCCTTCCTCGGGAACCTGGGCGACGGCACTTTCGAATCTCTGCCCAGTCTGTTTGTTGGCCATGGGCCTTCTGATCTGGCAGGGGGCGACCTTAACGGCGACGGCGATCTGGATATCGTCGCAACAAGCGTAACCAACAACACCGTTTCGGTATTGCTGAGCAACGGCCCCGGCGAATTCCTCGACCAAGATATTTATGCTGTCGGCAATACGCCTACGGCCTTGGCCTTGGGCGATGTGGACAACAACCAGCGGATAGACATTATCGTAGCCAATAGCGAAGACGATACCATCAACGTCTTGCTCAATGAAGAAGACATTCGCACCAAAGCCACGGAATTCGCTGTCCAGGCGGCGATAGCCGTCGGCGACAATCCTTCGGCCTTGGCCGCGGGCGATCTAACCGGAGACGGGACGGTTGATGTTGTTGTCGTTAACACGGGAGACAACAACGTCTCCGTCCTATCCGGCATGGGTGACGGCACGTTTGCGGCCCCGGTCAACTATGCAGTTGGCGGCAATCCGACCGATGTGCAGGTTGCCATGTTGGACAACAACGCCACGCTGGATGTTGTAGTAACCAACGGCGCGGACGACACGGTTTCGGTGCTGTTTACGCAACCTGACGAATCGCTGGAAGCGCCGGTCGAATACGGCGTGGGCGACGCTCCTGGATATCTGGTATTGGCCGACATGGACAACGACGGCGCGGCCGACATCGTCACGACCAACACCGATGGCGATTCGGTTTCGGTGCTTGCCGACCATCGCGACGCTGCCTATGAGATCGGCTTCGATATCATGGGACGCCCGCTGCAGGACGGCTGGCGGATGGAAGTTCCACAAGGCGTTACGGTGATGATTGACGCCGGCGCCGTGTTCAAGCTTCGCGACGCGAACATCGACGTGGGCAGTTCGACGCAAGGTATCGACCGTAGCGAAGGCGCCCTGCAGGTTTTGGGTACTCCCGATCTGTCGGTGTTCTTCACCTCGTTCCACAACAAGTTGATGGGGCAGGACAACGCACAATTCGACGTGCCGGCCGCTGGCGGCGACTGGGGCGGCCTGGTCTTCCGTAACGAGTTGGACTACGATCACAATGAAGTAGCCGCCTCCGGCGATCAAAGAACGATCCTGGAAGAAGAAGGTATCTTCCTCAACTACGTCAACCACGCAAACATTACCTACGGCGGCGGCCAGGTGGTAGCCAACTCGGTGAGCGACGTCTATAACCCATTGCACATGGAAGAGTCGCGGCCCACGCTGACCTACAACACGATCACGAATAATGCCGATGCCGCCATGTCGGCCGACCCTAACAGCTTCGCCGACACGAAGTTCCAGGGCGAGGACTTCACGGCCGATTACGATCGCGTTGGTCCCGAGATCCACGGCAATACCATCGTCGATAACAGCATCAACGGAATCTTCGTTCGCGTTAACACCGACGCCGGCAAGGCCATGGAAGAGCTGGAAGTCAGCGCTCGTTGGGATGACCTGGACATCGTGCATGTGGTGCTGGAAAACCTGATCATCAGCGGCACGCCCGGCGGACGAATCGAAGACGCCCTGGGCAATATGGTCGGACGTGAAGATGGCCGCCTGGTCATCGATCCGGGCACTGTGGTGAAGTTAGACGCTACGCGAATCGAGGCCGAGATGGGCGCCCAGCTTATCGCCGAAGGCAACGCGAGCTACCCGATTATCTTCACTTCGTTGGACGACGACCGCTACGGCATGGGCGGCACTTTCGATTCCAGTAACAACGCCGACCAGGAAACGGCCGATCCCGGCGACTGGGGAGGCATTTATTTTGCTCCCGTCTCCAGTGGCAGCATCGACAACGCTCTGTTCGCCTATGCCGGTGGAGTCACGCCCATCGAGGGCCGATTCGCCGATTTCAATACCATCGAAATCCATCAGGCTGTTGTGCGTAT
>CAZISU010000982.1:0-3032 GCA_964541935.1 uncultured Planctomycetaceae bacterium
GCGAGACTTCCAGCCGTAAGAGCTTGACCTCTTTTAGCACGCTGAGTTTTGTGCCGGCGACAACGTACCATAGTTTCAATAGTACCGTTGTTTCATAGACGACCACCAAGACCAAGAGGCAGGTGATAAGCGTCTTCAGGTCGTCGCTTAGTATAAATATATTCAAGACCGGCACGCCAAATACGACGCACAGCAGAAGATAAAACATCATAATCCGCTCGGTAAGTTTCATCTTTCCGCTGAACTCGTCAGTTGATCTTTTTTGCAGCGTGGCGGCCTTTTCGGCCTTGAATTGGCTATTTTCGGCCAGGGCTTTTTTCAGGGCTTCTTCATGTTCGTTCATTTTTATTCTTCCTTTAGAAGGCGGCGCAAACGCCCGCGGGCGTAATGCAGCCGAGATTTTACCGTGCCGGACGGGATTCCCATGATTTCGGAAATTTCGTCCGTATTGAATTCTTCTTCGTAACGTAGCGAGAGGATAGCCCGATCGTCACCCGGCATATCGGCCAAGGCTTCTTTCAGACTGGCGTAGCGTCGCTCGACGGTCTCGCGATGTTGGACCGCCTTATGCTGTCGCTGGGCGTATGCTTCGTCGGCGCGTCGCCCGCGCTGTCGGCGGCGTATCCAATCGCGTGACTTATTGCCGGCAATTTGGAACGCCCAGGCAGGAAATGCGGCCGGGTCTTGCAGGGAACGAATTTTCCGACTTACTACCAAGGCCGTTTCCTGCAAAACGTCCCAGGCTGCCTGTTCGTCGTCTGTAAGTCGATGCGCGAACCGCCAAAGTCGCTCCTGCCATCGCTCGAGGAGATGCTCGAAGGCCTCGGCCGATCCTCCTTGCGAATGAAGGACCAGCAATTCGTCATTGATTCGTTCGTTGTGTTTCACCTTGCAGGTAGGTCGCTGGACGGGCGTTATTGGTTCAAATTTAATGGAAATTACCTGTAAATTACGTGCAGGACCATTCTAATGTAGCAGTGTAGGGTTTGCCCACTCGTCCAGATAGAGTATCAAGTGCCTACAGAGTGTGCCCCCAACACCACCTATATCGCGGACTTGCTTTTTACCCGAACATCTGACATACTAGTGGGATCCACTGGGGGCATGGTCGATATTTCGTTTTATCCTACACTTGGTATTTATCCGTCGGGTTAGTTTCCCCATACTGGGGATAGCGGCGGACTAAGTTGCAAGAGGGGCGAAACCGACCTGGAAATCGAGGTGAGTCGAGATGGGAAAGAGCAATTTACGCCAGAAGGCGTATCAACACATCCATGGACGAATTGCCGATGGTTCGCTTAGCGTAGGCACGGTTGTGTCAGAATTATCGCTGGCTGATGAGATCGGCATGAGCCGTACGCCGATCCGCGAAGCCATTCGCCAGCTTCAGGTGGAGGGTCTGGTCGAGCAGATTCCGCGGTTCGGGACTGTGGTGCGCAGGCCCAGGCGGCGCGAGATAGTCGAGTCTTATCAACTTCGCGAGGCGTTGGAATCGTATGCGGTAAGTTTGGCCACCGAGTTTATCAGTTCTTCAGACTTGGCGCTGTTGGAAAAACTTTGCGATCGGATTGGGGTGGTTGCCGACAATCTGCAGGAATCGAACCAGAAGGCTTTGGACGCCGATATGATGCGAAGATTTCTTGCCGCCGATATGGCATTTCATGCCGTGTTGATTCGATCCGCCGGCAACGCGCGGATCATGAAAATCATCAATGATATGCATGTGCTGACTCGGATTTTCGGCGTGGAACGGCAGCCGCACGATAAAAACATTGTGGACGAGGCCGCCCAGGTCCACAGACAGATTTTCGAGTCGATCAAGAACGGCGCCGGCGATAATGCTCGTCTGGCCATGTCGCGGCATATTCGCACGAGCATGAAGCAAACGCTCGATCATTACGATAAAAAACTTGCCGAGTCGGAAGGTCCGGCCACGGTTTCGCTTACGTTGCCCGATAACGTGGTCGCCGAGTTGGGCGCGATCGAAAAAGAACTGGACACCGAGATCGACGACTAATGGTGTCCGAATAGGCGAATCAATACATCATCAACGGGCCGTTAAGAGCCTTTGCATTGGTTGTGAGTTGCCCTCGTTAGGAGTCCTTTGATTTGATCGGTATAGACCTATTCGTTTTACTCATGTACCTGGCCGGGATGGTGGCTTTTGGGTGTTGGTTCGTTCGGCGTAGCCGTAGTACCGAGGGCTTTATGGCGGCCGGCCGTTCTCTGCCGGGCTGGGCGGTTGGGCTTTCGATCTTTGGCACTTATGTCAGCAGTATCAGCTTCCTGGCTAATCCCGGCAAGTCTTTCGATGCAAATTGGAGCCCGTTTGTATTCAGCCTATCGTTGCCGCTGGCGGCGTGGATAGCGACCAAATTCTTTGTTCCCTATTATAGAGCTAGCGATGCGATTTCCGCGTATCAGCATTTGGAAACGCGTTTCGGCTCATGGGCCAGAACTTATGCGGTCGTTTGCTATCTACTGACACAGTTCGTACGCATGGGTACAATCTTGTATCTGGTAGCGTTGGCCATGGCACCTTTGACGGGTTGGGATATTCGGGCGATCATTCTGGTGACGGGAGTCTTGGTGACGTTCTATACGCTCATGGGCGGAATCGAGGCCGTGATCTGGACCGATGTCATTCAGAGTTTGGTGCTAACCGGCGGAACGTTCGTATGCATTGCTCTGCTGCTTTTCGGCATGCCGGAAGGCCCCAGCCAGATTTTCGAGATAGCCGCTGAAAACGATAAGTTCTCGTTAGGCAGCTTTGCGATTTCATTTGCCGAGCCCACGTTTTGGGTCGTGCTGCTTTACGGGCTGTTTATCAATCTGCAAAACTTCGGTATCGACCAGACGTTTGTTCAGCGTTACATTACGGCCAAAACCGACCGCGAGGCGAAGAAAAGTATCTGGGTGGGAACGCTTTTATATCTTCCTATTTCGGCCGTGCTGTTTTTTATAGGCACGGGCCTGTTCGCCTTCTATTCGGCCCAGCCCGAGTTGCTGCCGCAGTCACTAGACGTTGCGGC
>CAZISU010000983.1:0-3027 GCA_964541935.1 uncultured Planctomycetaceae bacterium
ACAACCGGCGTGACAGTGAACCAGGGCCCGCCCGTCGTCGCCTTCGCTTATTGACAGGCTCGGGCCGTTGTCATCGTGTGCCGGGCATCGCACCGCATAGCCCGCGCCAGACCGCTTGGCGTCGGGCAGTTTTGATAAAACAAGTTCAATGGGTGTCATCATTCGTCGCCCCCTTAGTTAGTCGAGCCGCAGCAGTGGCCCGCGCTCGAGCCGCATCTAATGCCGGCGTTTTTCTTTTTGCTCGCCTTTTTTCAGCAAGCTCGGCTTGGCTCTTTTGCCACCGTCGGCCGGCATCAAAAGCAGAGCAAACAACGTCCGTCCAATCGTCGCGCTGGTCAGAAGACTGACCGTCGATGGTTCCAAGCCTGTCGTCCAGCCAAAAGCCGATTTCATCTGCAACAAGTTCCCGGAATCGTTCAAACGTTCGCAGGTCTTTTGCGAAAACGTCCAAGTCATGTTTGCCGACCGGCTCGTTCTCACCACGGGGCCAGGTCACCAGGAAAACGCGAAGCGTTTCGGGGCCGTCCGGGTTTTTCGTAATTGATTCAATGTCAAAGTTCATCAGTTCTGCCCTCCCGCCTTAATCGCCCGTGCAACAATCGTTTCCCAGTTGCGGTCCAGGGCCAGATTTATTTTCCATGTTTCATAAACCTTCTTTCTGAAAGCCCCGAAACTATTTAGGTCGTCAGGGGAAACTTCAATCACCATCGACCCGGTTCGACCGCAAAGATTGAAACATGCTGAGTCGCCGGTTATACTCTCAATGTCAAAGAGTTCTCCTTCTTCCTTGCGAAGCATCGGGTTTCGAGCAAGTGCATCGGACACCTTGTCGGCAAGTTCATCGTCCGTCAGTCGCTGGGTCTTCTTGATTGCCTCGACAACCTCGTCCAGGTCGTACAAGACCCGGCTTCCAACCCGGTAACTTGGAATCGGGCCGCGTGGCCAAGTTTTGTTCCAAAGTGTTTTCTCGCAAATGCTCACGGCTTGGGATGTCTCCTTTGCAGGATGCAATTTCTTTCTGATTTTCATTTCCATGGTTCCTTAAATAGGTTTCTCGGCTCGCTTTGTGCGTGCCGCATGAAAAAGATTTTAAGGGCGGGTTTGGAAAACCTAATTAGTCCGCGCAATTAGTCCGCGCGTTATGTAATAACCAGAACCGTTTTCCGCTGGCCAGAATGGCCAAGAATTTTCTTGCGGACTATTTAAAAAGCAAACAGGCGAATTAGTCCGAATTAAGATTTTGCTTTTTTCGCCGCCTTCCTCACGCGATTAAGTAGCCGGTCAAAGTCCTTCAGGGAAAAACCTTTTTCGCGGGCAAAGTCCACCTTGAATACCCCTGAGTTATTCGCGGTTTTCCAATCCCGGGCAATCTTTGCTTCCTGCTTGTGGTCGTGGCTTTGTTTTGGACCACGTTTGCCGGGGCGATTTTTGACGGTTGTGGTTTGCTTTGCCCCGCCGTCCTCCTTCTTATCCCCGTCCATGACGACAGCCAGCCATTCGGCAACCATCGCGTAGTTCTGAGCCAGGGACCGCCATTCCGTTTTGGCGTTGCGTGGGGCCTGCACTCCGCAGTACGCCAAATATCTATTGTCTACGAACGGATTACACGGCAATTCGTCGGGGTGATTTGTACACAGATGGGAGACAATCGCCCTCCACGTGCCGGCCCACATATCGGCCAAGTCCATGCTTGGCCACATCTTGCTATCGTCAAGACGTGGTTCCACGATTTCATTGAGAGCGTCAAGAGGCTGGTCGGGAATCTCGCCGTACTCTTTTAGAAGCAGGTCGCGTATCCACGACTGCAAATCCTCCTGCGGAGACGACGCCCATTCGGTCAACAACGCCACCTCGCGTTTGTAGCCCGTAAGCTCTAACAAACCGGCGTCATGGGCTTGCTTGCACAATTTGGCCCCGTAGCCGGCGAGATCAATGACACGTTGATACCCGCCCGCCGGGTCGATTTCACGGAAATTCTTTGCAAGCATCCGGAATTGACCTGATAGGGCGGCAGCCTTTTGCTGCACCTCGGTGTTTTCCATGAGATTCGCCTTTCGTGCTGGTCGGACCGATCCCCAGCGCGACGATGCGAAAGGCGAGAAGCACCCATCGCGCCAGGGACCGCTTGGCCTCGGCTGTTGCAACAAGCCACCGGCCTTCCCGATTTCGTTCATTCATTGTACCGCCGAGAGGTCCAATCGAGAAGCCAACGGTTGCCAACCCGCCAATCCCAGCGCCTCCCTGCCCGGACAACTCGTCGCACTACGACAGCAGTTGGTCCACCTTAGCCAACCCTCGCCCCCCACTAGACCATGGCTTACGTGGCCACGGTACTTCAATACTGTGCCCCGGTTTGGTAATATTATGGAATCGTAGCAAAGAACGATTACTGGGGCCCACTGAGGAGAGAGCCCATGCCGAAGTTGGACGAGCATATTCAGATCAACGAGGCGGCCACCGCCTACAACAGCGACTACAGCGACCGCGCCTTCACCGATAAGCGGGACATGCCGGATGCGCCCGAGAAGGGGTTGAAGCAGAGTCCGCTCAAGTTGAACCAAGGGCTCGGTGCCTTGGAAACGTGGAACGAGGAAACCATCAAAGACCGTGCTGGGAAGCTTGCCGAAATAGGAGTTGGTGTCTGGCCCGCGCCAAAGCTCCCCCAAGATATTCTGGATGCCTGCCGCCCGATGTCGGATGCGGTCACGGCATACACCATCGCAGATCACCCAAACCTGCTGACGGCGAACATGCGTCCGGTGTTTGAAGCGTTCCGCAAAGCGGTGCTCGCGCTCGATCCGTGCGTGAGTGAGGAGTTTCTGAAGCTCTATGTCGCCTACAAAGCGGAGACGAACTTCGTGGACGTTGTGCCACAAGCCAAGCGGCTGCGGCTCGCGCTCAACATGCGCTTTACCGAAGTGAACGACCCGAAGGGGCTATGCAAGGATGTCACTGACATTGGTCGGTGGGGGAACGGCGACGTGGAGGTCGGGCTCTCCAGCCTTGACGAGTTGCCGTATGTCCTTG
>CAZISU010000984.1:0-3025 GCA_964541935.1 uncultured Planctomycetaceae bacterium
GGTTCCGGCCGCCACCGACAAGGGAAGCAAGTCGGGGTTAAGCAATTGGCCGTCGCGCCAGACCCAAAAATCCTTTCCGCCCGGCGAACTGGAAACTCGAAAGGTGTGGAAGTCAGCGGCGTTGTCGTTGTCGCCCAGGTCAACTGTCCCCCAGGCGCCCCAGTCCTGGCCGCTGGGACTGTAGACGAGCCAGAATTCCCGGCCCGAGTCGTAGGCCGATGCCAAGACGCCGCCGGAATAGCTGTTACCCGGCGTGGGGTCGCCGACCTTCATGCGGAACTCGATCGTGTAGCCCGTATCACCGGTGATGCCCGTGGCTCCACTACCCCAAATTGTGGTCGTGTCGATAACGTTGCTCAAGTAAGAATCGGAATAGGTACTCACTGGATCGAATTCGACGGTTCCGGCCGTGGGGTTGAGCGTGGGCGATTGCCAGGGCTGCAAGTCGGGCAGGCTGTTGCCATCGAGATCGATGTGGGCCGGATTACTGGGGTCGACGGAGCCGAATTCGTAGCGATAGTCGAAGGCGACCGAATCCTGGTAGTCGGTGGGCACGGCGTGGGACGGCGCGGATGCCACAAGGACAATGCCGGCGATCAACAGGACCGATGTCAGGAAGCATTTTGTACGCATTATTTCTGATCCGGAAAATCTAGTTATGCCTGATGCGTGCAAGCACGCATCCTACGGCGGCTGTTAGCAAGAGCATCAACGTCGATGGTTCGGGGACGCTGGCCGGGGGGGCGTTTGTCGTTTGCCAATTGGCGGCCAGGATTGTGGCGTCGGCGTCGTTCACGTGGCCGTCGAGGTTGAAATCGCCCATCACCCAGGTGGCGTCGAGCGAAGTTTGCCAGTTGGTGGCCAGTATCGTGGCGTCGGCTTCGTCGACCACTCCGTCGCAGTTGGCGTCGCCGGGCAGCGAGACGTTGCTGAAGCTGATGGTGTATTTATAGCAATCGTTGCCCCAGAAATCGGACGGGTCGGCACCGATGCGGTACATGTAGAGTTCGAAATCGTGCGTTTCGGGGTTTTCCACTACGGGGAAGTTTGTGAGTTGCACGCCAGTAGAATCGCCCGGCAGCTTTTGGTCGACGATGGTGACGCTATCGCGGACTAGGGCCAGGTTTTCTTCGTCGATTTCTGCGATCACCAAGGGATAGCGGGGCAGGTTCCCGCTGGGCGGTCCTTCGCAGATATTGCCGATCCAGTAGAGCTTGCCGGTGACGCTGTGGCGGATCATTCTGCAGTATGACGCGGGCGAGTAGAAGCTGGTGCCGTCGTCGTATTTCATCTCTTGCACGTCGCTGAGCGTTTGCCCGCCATCGTCCGATACGGTGTACCATCGTCGGCCCGGGTTATCGGCACTAGCCGAGGTTCGCCAGACGACCAACACCCGGCCGTCGCTGAGTTCGGCCAGATCGGGTTCGTCGAGGCCGCTGGAGCTGATCGTGGAGGGGACGGTGACACGCTCGCCGGCGGTCCAGGTATAGTCGTCTTTTTGTTCGTCCCACTGGCCGATGAAGCAAAGCCCGCTCCTTTGGCTGCTGGGATTACCGGGATCGTTGACGTCGCCCAGCGGTGCGATGATTGTACCGTTGCTGTGGCGGATGATCGAGGCGGGGAAGTAGCCCGTGTTGCTGTTGAGAAAGCTGGGCTGGAAGGGATCGTCGGGATCGAAATCGCCGCCCGGCTCGTACTTCAAGAGCGTGGGTTCGCTCCAGGTGACGCCCAGATCGGCGGAGGAGCGAGCGAAGCTGTGGTTGGGGTAGTCCCAACTGCCGGGATTCATCTGCGATTGTCGCAGCCACATCGAGACGGTTCGCTCGTGCTCGGGATCGTATACGCGAGCGTAGGTGCCCCAGTAAACTCGAATGTCGGTCTGGCTGGCCTCGTCCCATTCGTAATGGAAAGGCGATTCGACCCCAACGGGTTCGCTCCAGGTTTTTCCGTTGTCGTAGGTGCGTCGCATGTAGCCGGTGCCGTATGGATCGGCCGTGGTTGGGTACGTGACTTTTTCCTCGTAAACACCGGGCGCGTTTTCGTAGAGCATCAGGTCGGCGCCACGACCGGGCTCGTAATGGGCCACGTAAAGTTCCTTTTCGACCTCGATGGGGCCGGGCGGTGGCACGGGAAGAGGTGCGGCGCCCGGTGGCAGGTATGTGCCGGAGGTGAAACGAAAATAGTCGAGTTCGCTGCTACCCAAACACGTACTGGCGATTCCGCCGAAGGCCATACGCGGGGCAAAAGTGGCCGTGGCCGGCAAGGGAGCCGCATCGGGGTTGAGCAGTTGTCCGTCACGCCAGATCCAATATTCCATGCCGCCCGGTGTGGAGGCGACGCGGAAAGTGTGATAATCGGCAGCGTTGTCGTTGCTGCCTAGAGTGATTGCGCCGTCGGCTCCCCAGCCTTGGCCGTTGGGGCCATAGACGAGCCAGAATTCCTGGTTCGTGCCGTTGGCCGTGGCAAGCACCCCGCTGGAATAAGTGTTCTCGCCCATGGGCACGCCGGCCTTGGCGCGGAATTCGATGGTGTAGCCCGTATTATAGTCGATGTCGGTGTTGTGCCAGACCGAGCCCAGATCGGGATGAGTGTTTAAGTAGGCGTCGGCGTAACTGCCCGACGGGTTGAGTTCGACGCTCCCGGCCGCCGAGTTGAGCGTGGGCGATTGCCACGCTTCCAAGTCGGGCAGCCCGTCGCCGTCGAGATCGATGTGGGCCGCATTGCCGGGGTCGACGGAGCCGAATTCGTAGCGATAGTCGAAGGCGACCGAGTCTTGGTAGTCGGTGGGCACGGCGTGGGAAAGTGCGGCAGCCGCGGAAACTATCACGGCGATCAATAGAGCCGATGTGAGGTGGTGTATTAGATTCATTTGTTTGTACGTTCTAAAAGTGTGTCCTACTTTACCGCCATGCGGAGCGTGGCGAGTACAGTCGCGGTTGCTGTTAGCAGGAGTATCAAGGCTGACGGTTCGGGCACACTGGCCGGATCGTTGCTTGTCGCTTGCCAGTTGGCGGCCAGCAGCGTG
>CAZISU010000985.1:0-3023 GCA_964541935.1 uncultured Planctomycetaceae bacterium
AAATCGCCCGTTGAAAAAGTCGATTGGCAGGCTCCTAACGCTCATCAGGCCTTGGCGTCGGGTTCTTTCCCGCCCAGAAATCCCTCGTGAAAGAAGACCGGCTCGTAACCCTTTTCGGTTACAAAGCGAATGGCCGTATCCAGCCGCTGGCCGTGGTCGGGCAGGTAATTACTGTAAAACGGCCAGAAGTACTGCTCGTGCGTCAGCAGGTCCATTATCTCGGCCTGATTCGGGTCTTCTGTCAACGGGGCAAGCGTGGGCACGATTTTGTCTATCGGCGTCGTATTACAGATGATATCGACCCGCGAGAAAACGATACCGCTGTCAAAATCCACCAAGGCATCGTGTTTCGATAGATATGCCGAGCGCTTATCGTCCACGCGATAATTGATATCATATTTGCCTTTGCTGTTGGGGCGGAAATAGCCGCTCAAGACGCGCACGCCCCGTTCGTACAGCGGTCGATAAGCCGACGGGCGGACCATGGCCCAATGCGTCACCGTGGGCGTCGAAAACGTTTCTTTGCCGGCAAAACGGAGAATCTGTTCGTTCACCTTGTCCAAGTCGGCGATCAATTTTTCCGGCGGCGCGTCTTGGTATGGTCGGTCTGGCATATTGGCGTGGGCATGGAAGGCCAGTTTCAGCCAACTGGAATTGTCGCGCCACTCGCCCTTGTAGCAATCGGGGAAATCGGGGAGCGAAAAATCGTCGCCCGTCGTGTAGAAAATATTCAAAGAAAACTTGGTGCCGTATTTTTCATTAAGATCGCGAAGAATTTTAAGGTAAAAACAATCGAATATCGATTTAGGCCGCTTTTGTGCAATGTCGCGGAGGAAAAAACAGTTGTCGTCGATTGTAAAGCGATAGCGGGGGCGGGAGTAGCGGTCCCACACAACGCGAACCGTGTCTTTTTGCACACGCCCAGAAGCATCGGTTGCGGCGGCCGTGATCGGCGTTTCTTTTTGCCGCAAAACCACATCAGCCTCGAATTGTTGACCATTGCGTCGCGCCGGTTGCCCGTTGACGGTGATCGCCGCGTCGCTTGCCGCCTGTCCGGCCACACGCACAATCATGCCATCGGCCACCTTTTTGCCGTGCCGGTGATTCAAAACAGCGCCGTTGAACGGAGATTCAATTCGCGGTCCTGTGGCGTCTGTGGAAGTTTTAGAATCGGCAAATGCCGCCGGCACTCCAAGCAAAAAACCACTCGCTCCGAGTCCAGCAGTCTTGAGAAAATGTCGCCGACCGTTCAATTCGATATTCATGGTTCATTTCTTAGGTGGGATGTCGTTAAGTGTAGACTTTTGTTATACGAAATAAATAACCAAGATGCAACCGTTTGATAGCCACCGCTGAGATTGTGTATACCTTAGGCCTCATGCGCAAATACTTCTAATTTTCGCGCAGAAATTACAAGACTTCACGCACCGCATACACAATAGTATATGAATAATCCTTCCGCTTCATACTTTCCACTCGCTACCCAACGAAATCCCCGCCATGAATGCTATACAAAAGCCCACGCAGTCTGCAAACACGATCAGACGTCGCCAGTTCCTCAAGGCTGCTCTGGCTACCGTCTCGGCGCCGATGGTCATTCCTTCGTCCGCGTTTGGGCTCGCCGGCAGTACCGCGCCGAGCGAGCGTATCACCATGGGCCTGATCGGTTGCGGGGGCCACGGTTGTGGATGGAATCTCGACCGCATGTTCGAGAACAACGACCAGCAAGTCATTGCCGTCTGCGATGTCGATAAAAAGCATATGGAAAACGCCCGTCAAAAGGTCAACCGTCATTACAGCAAAAAGCTCGGCCGCGATTACAAGTCCGACACATACGGCGATTTTCGCGATCTCGTCAACCGCAAGGACATCGACGCCGTCGACGTTGCCACGCCCGACCATTGGCATATCATCCCCGCTCTGACGGCAATCAAGGCCGGCAAGCATGTGATTTGCGAGAAGCCGCTTTCGATCACCGTCAGCGAGGGACGCACGCTGGCCGATGCTTCAACCAAATCGGGTCTGGTCTTTCAGACGGCTTCCGAGAACCGTTCCATCGATACCTATATTCAGATGTGTGAATTGGTCCGTGGCGGCTACATTGGCGAATTGCAACACATCAAGGTGCTGTTGCCCAAAGGTAACAAAGCCAGGGGAAATGACGATTTCACGCTGCAAGAACCGCCCGCACATCTCAACTACGAAATGTGGCAAGGCCAAGCTCCCGTCGCTCCCTATTGCCCCGCCAGGGTTCACAACACCTATCGCTGGAACCGCGCATATTCGGGCGGCGTTTTGTGCGATTGGGGCGCGCACATGATCGACCTGGCCCAATGGGCAAGCGGTAACCAGGAGTCCGGCCCGGTCGAGGTGCATGGCAGCGGAGATTTTCCGCCCCAGCAAGACGTCTGGAACACTCCAGCCACGTTCGATCTCCACTACCGCTACAAAAACGGCCTGACCTTGCACGTTTGGGCCGAAACGCCCGGCATTAAATTCGAAGGCTCTGAAGGTTGGATCATGTTCCGCGGCTGGCGGCAACCGCTACGGGCTTCGAACCCAAAAATCCTGGCCGAGAAGATACCGCCCGAAAAACAACTCCATCGTCCCAAACTGGTCGTAAAACGGGCCGGACCCGGCATCCCCGGCGGCGAACATTGCGACTTCACCGACGCGATCAAAAGCGGCAAACAAGCATACGCCCCGGCCGAAATCGGACATCGTACAATCTCCATTGCACACATCGGCAACATCGCCATGCAGTTAGGCCGCAAGCTCAAATGGAACCCCGATAAAGAGCAGTTCCCCGCCGACGCAGAAGCAAACGCCCTGCTCACGCGCAAACAGCGTGAACCTTGGACGCTAGGGAATGTTGATTCATGGGTGAATGTGGGGTGAAGTCCCAAAAAAACAGGCCCGGGTTTTTGGCCCGGGCGCTGTTGGGGTGTGCAGGTTGATCTGAAATTTGCCGGCCGCTATTTGAGCATCTTGCGGACGTTCTTCAAGCACTTGGCAACCGGTTC
>CAZISU010000986.1:0-3016 GCA_964541935.1 uncultured Planctomycetaceae bacterium
CCAGATAATCAGGCCGTTGAACTTGTGGTCGGCCATATAGTCGACGCACCGTTTGTAGTCGATCAAAAACGCCTCGGGCTGCTTGCTAAACGTTCCACCGCCGCCCATCAGCGTGCCGACCGTGCCGGGCCCGCCCCAGTCCATGCGATGGTCCCAGGTCCAAAACCAACGGTATTTGAAACGCGGGATCTGGCGAGTATCCAACGGTCCCAACCAAACACCTTTGTCGGTTGCGTTGAGATGCAAATTCATCAGGTCGGCCACGGCGTGGGTGACCCCATCGCGACCACCCCCGCCCAGTATCAGCCATTGCCGGCCGCCGTGCCGAACCTGCTTGGCAACGTATCCTTGGTCGGTAAGCTCGACCGGGTCGAGATCGAGCCCAAGCGGCTTGGCCATGCTGCGAAGCAACGGATTCGATTCGAGGCTGCCCAAGAGAATCACGCAATCACCCTCGGGAACACCGGCGGTTGCATCGGCGGGAAGACGCCCATCTTTGGCCGGCAAGATGTCGACTTTGACGTTCGCTTTTTCGGCAAACCATCGTTGCAAACGCTCGGCCGCGAAATCGTCCGCACCGCCGCCGACGATGGTCGCACGGGCCTTGCCGTCGGCCGCCAGCCACAGCTTCTCTTCGGCCGGCGCTGTTGCAACATAAACCAGCAGTAGTAGCGACGTAACAACCCAGCGGACAAATCGCGGCATTTTCATGGTCCTTCAAAAAGTGCGGATAAAACAGCCGACAAACGGCCCATCAACGACCCGCAGTGTCTCGTTTAGCCCCAAACTAGACCGCGTCGCGGGCAGTGTCAATGGTTTATTGCGTCACGGTAATTGGTATTTTGCGTCAGCCCTTTCACTGACGATTTTCGCCGTCCTGTTTGCCGTTACCCGACGAATGAATTATACTGCTAAGTACGCCTCGACCAGATGCCCTCCTTAGGATCCCATCACTTAGCCACAGAGAAACACGTCATGACGCATGCCAACCACACCCGATCCCGCCTTGCCATTCTTCTTCTAACTGTTGCGTTTCTAAGCATTGCACTTCCCACCAACGCATCCGCCACGGAAAACAAAGACTCTTTCCCAGGCAAAAAGTCGCAGTGGAACGGGTTTGATCGATACGATTTTACGTTCGATGGGCGAAGTGCAATTGTTGTCACGCCCAAAACGGCGGCTGCCGGGCGGCCGTGGATCTGGCGGGCGCGATTCTTCGGGCACGAGCCGGGCGTCGACGTGGCGCTGCTCAAAAAGGGCTTCCATCTGGTCTATATCGACGTTGCCAATCTGTTCGGCGCGCCCCAGGCCGTCGGGCATTGGAACGCTTTCTACAAGATGCTTACTGAAAAACACGGCCTGGCAGCCAAGCCGGCCCTGGAGGGCATGAGCCGCGGCGGGTTGATTATCTTCAATTGGGCCGCGGCCAACCCGGACAAGGTCGCCTGCATCTACGCCGACGCGCCGGTTTGCGACTTTAAAAGCTGGCCCGGCGGGCTGGGCTCTGGAGCCGGCAGCGCGGGGGCTTGGAAGATTTGCCAAAAGGTATATGGGCTCTCGCCCGCCGAAGTGGCCGACTTCAAAGGCAATCCCATCGACCGGCTGGAGCCGCTGGCCAAGGCCGACGTGCCCTTGCTGCACGTCTGCGGCGCGGTCGACAAGGTCGTGCCCATGGCCGAAAACACGAACGTCATCGAGCAACGTTACAAGAAGCTCGGCGGGCGTATCCGCGTGATCGCTAAACCCGACTGCGGGCACCATCCCCATAGCCTGAAAGACCCGGCGCCGATTGTGGAGTTTGTTTTGGAAAACACGATCGACCGGAAGTAGGGTGCGTCCGCGACGCACCAGCGCTGCAAAAGCCTTGACAGGATTAACAAGATTAACGGGATGGTTGCGATAGACTGTGGTGCGTCGCGGACGCACCCTACGTGTTATTCACCTGGTCGACAGTACGTCAGGCTTAGAAGCGCGTAGGCGGTCGTCAGGCTGGGCATGGCTTCCATCCAGCGGGAGTTCTCGTTGACCCACGAGCCGTCGGGGCGTTGGCGGCGGGCCAGTTCTTCGATCAGGTCTTTGCGCCAATCGTGTTTTTTTCCGTCTGCGTCGACGATTTCTTTGAGGCCCGTGGCGTGTAGGGCTTTGGCGAAGGTGTGGTAATAGTAGTACAAGCCCGCGTTGCCCATGCCGGGGTTGGAATCCAGGCCGTAGTTTTTGCCGATCCATTGCAAGGCGGCTTTGACGCGCGGGTCGTCGGGGCCCACGCCGGCGTAGATCATGCTTTTTAGTCCGGCGTAGGTCATCGAGCCGTAGCTGCGGAGTCCGCCGTTGGCGGTCTGGCCGGCCTGGCTTTGCCCGCCGGCGGCCGGCGTGTAATAGAACCCGCCGTCGGGATTCTTCGAGGCGAACTTGGTGGTGTTTTGTTTGGATTCGAGGTTCTGGCAGCGTGAAACGAACAGCAGCGCATTTTGCACGGCTTTGTCGTCGGGACCGTTTCCGGCCGCCTTGAGCGCTTCGAGCAGGAAGCTGGTGTTGGAGAGGTCGGGGCGTTTGTGTTTGCCGTAGCCGGCGCCGCCGTAGCTGTAGCTATCTTTCTCGTGGCTTTCGGTCTCGTCCCATTGCAGACCTTTTAGAAAGCGGTCGGCCGCAGCCACGATCTTGTCGTATTGCCCCTTGCGATTGGCTTCGGTGAAACAGAGCATTGCCAGACAGGTTTCGTAGTTGCGATACAGCGAGCCCGGCTTGTAGACTCCGCCGTCGCCTTGCACGAAGCCTTCGAGGTATTTCAGGCTCTTGGCGACCAGCGGATCGTTCGGCGCGCGTCCGCTCCGCATCAGGGCGGTGGTCACCAGGGCCGTAACGCCCGGCCCGGCCTCGGCCGAATACGATCCGTCGGGTGCTTGGCCCTTGGTGCGCAGGAACCGCACGGCCCGGTCGACCGTTTGTTGATAGGTGGCTTGCAGGTCGGCATTCTCGCTTGCTGCTTGGCAATCGCTGTTTTGCCAGGCGAACAATA
>CAZISU010000987.1:0-3012 GCA_964541935.1 uncultured Planctomycetaceae bacterium
TGAGTTCGGTCATCACGTCGCCAGCCGTGGAAGTGATGGTTCCGCCATTGACTCCAACAGCCTTTACGCCGGTTGCTGCGGTTTGAATATTGTACGTGCCCGCGGTAACCGCCGAGTTGGCGGTTCCAACCGTAGCCGTGAATAAGTGGCCAAGATCGTCGTTAATCGCGTCCAAGACGTCGGTGGCAGCCGTGGCTCCTGCGACCGTTGTATTGACCGTAATCTCCTTGTTGGCATGATCGTATGTAGCGGTGTCTCCACCGGCATTTGTGACTATGATAGACAGTCCAGTGTACTGGTCGCCGGCTGCATCAGCTACAAGGTTAATTGATCCGCCAGCTGCACCAAACACAATTTCAGCAGCATTCTCCGCTACCCAATCCGAGGTCGCCAAATCGACTTCAATCGAACTCGAGCCGTCGGCGTTGGTAGTCACGGTCGAACCGATCGTACCACCGGGCGTGGAGTTATAAATAAGATCAATATCGCCGCCAACTCGTCCGGTAGTGTCGGCTACAATGTCAATATCATTGTTCGTTCCAACGCTGCTGATGGACACGTTACCTGTGCTGTCGGCAGCCGCCGTATCGTATGCAACCGTGGCTTCGATGCCCAGGGCGTCGGAGACCAGGTTGATGGCCGAGGCCATTTCCGAGATGGAACTGCCGGAAGCGAAGTTGAAGGCCTCAAAACCGCTCGCACCACCGATCTCAAGCACGACGTCCGTGCTGACGCTGGCCGCCGCATAGGTCAGCGTGCCCTTTTCGGCCTGGGCAACGACGTTCACGCCCACGGCGATTTCCGTCTGCGTGCCGAAGTTGGCCTGCTGGATCTGCAAGTCGCTGACCGTGGAAGCAACGCCTTCGGTGAGGAAGTCGAGGCTACCGTCGAGAAGACGCTTGCCTTGGAACTGAGTCACCTGAGCGATTCGGTCGATGGCTTCCAGCGAGGAGTCTACCTGTAGCTGGTTGGCCGAGATCTGCTCGGAACTCATCGCACCGACGTTGGCGGCTTCTGATACCAGACCGCGTACGTCGTTCAACAACGAGCTTACCTGACCGAGGGCACTATCGGCCGTGGCGATCATCTGGTTGGCTCGTTCCGAGTTAGTGATTGCAACTTGCGTACTGACAATGTCGCTACGCAAGGTCTCGCTCGCAATTAAACCGGCTGGATCGTCCTTACCACTGTTGATTCGCAAACCGGTACTTAAACGGGTCAACGACTCTTGCAATTGGTTGTTCGAACGGGCCAACGTCTTCTGTGCGTTCAGCGAGCTGACGTTTGTGTTGATGCGTGTCATTCGGGACACTCCTCCAAATAAAGGACTACGTCCAAGCTCGGCCGGGTTGCGGGGAGATCTACGACTCCGGACCAGCTTGTCTGCCAGCCGCCGTGGACAATGCCGTTTAACGAGCAGAACCGTTTAGCGAAAGGGCAGCACTTGTTTCTTAAATTGCTACAATGAGCACCGACGGGTCAAAAGGAACCGTGTGGGGCAGTGACCAGAATCGCCAGGTGAATTCACCCCGGCGGGTCGGCTACTGCAGCACGGCGTCCAAAACTTCTTTTGCCAAAAGATGGGATACCTAGGTAACCTGCGTTCATCCGTTAGCGTAATAATATCTGCCCCACATGTTCTTCCTCGGCACTTAAGAGAAACCAGAAAAGAAAAAAGGCCCCCCAAACATGACGGAAATGTTTACGGGGCCGCTATAATCTGAATAATCGCTACACTCTCACCTTCTTGCCTTGCTAGCCGCCGCCACCACCCGACGAACGGGTTTCATCGAAACCCCGTAGTGGGTCTATATCGCTGGGGTCTAATTTGCTAGCGCGATGGTTTTCTCGCTGAATCGCTTCATAAACCTCACGGCGATGCACGGAGATCTGGCGGGGGGCCTCGATGCCGAGGCGGACCTTTTCGCCGCGAATATCAACTATCGTGACCACGACGTTGTCGTTGATAATGATGCTTTCATCGCGCTGTCTTGAGAGAACGAGCATCGTGGGCTCCAAATTTTCAGCCATTTAGGCGATTTTTTTGATGGTCGGTCGGGTACTTCCCAACTCGTACTGGATCGGCAACTCGTCGTCGGTAACCACCTGTCGACCCAGCCGAAGCCGGGCGTTAATCACAAGCGGCGCCTTCAGGTTCAAGGTTATCGTGTCCTCGCTTTTCCCTATAAGCGTTAAAACCGTAAGACTCTCTACCTTCTCAAGTCCCAACGGCTCCAACTCACAACGGGGCAGCCGTATCTGATAGTTGGGCACAAAAAAACGCGGTCTGACCACCGCAAAAGCAACGTCCCAGCACTCCACGCTTTGCAGCCAGGCCACCACGTCACAGCCTAAATCGAAAAGCAAAGCCCAATCGTGGAGGCTCTCCATGCCCAACAAACCGCTGGGAAAGCGGATCATGTCGCTGCTGGCAACATCCAGAACACCAAATCTGACACTCGCAACCTTCATGCTCGACTTTCGCTATTTCTTTGCCACGGGTCACATTTGCCACGGGCCACATTTGCCACGGGCCACAAATGTAGAACAGCCGCCTTCGGCTGTTACCGTGCTGACGTTCAATCGCAGGCGCAACCCGATTCGGGAAGTACACACAGAATGTATCGGCGCCGCAGAAAACGTAGAACAGGAAAAATGCTTAGATATAGTCAAGCAAGGACATTTGGGATATCTTACCCATGGTCATTAACGCTGCCTCGTAAGCGAGTTGGCGACCCGTCAGGTCTGAAATAACCTGGGTAATATCAATATCGTATTCGAACGATAGCGTTTGTCTTAGTTCGATTTCTTCGGTTGCCAGCCGGCCCTGGATTATTTCCAGCGATTGCTCTCGGGCGCCTAGTTCGGCCCTGGAGAAATTCAGATCGGTAACGCCGTCGTCTAGCAGATCGATCGAGCGTTGCACTTCTAGCACGTCGTTTGCTTGCAAACCCTCGCGCAGACGCAGCAGAGCGGTGAAGAGGCCCTTTGTCTCTTGCGGGTTGGGGTCGT
>CAZISU010000988.1:0-3007 GCA_964541935.1 uncultured Planctomycetaceae bacterium
CAAACGCATGAACAGGCTGCCAATGGTGCCAATGCCCACGATCCACCCCAGGTGTACTTCCGTACCCCCCAGCATTGTCACGAGATCGGCATAGCGAAACAGTATCGCGTAGCCAATCATAATTAGCAGGTTGGCAATATAGGCAAACCAAAACGCTGCCCCATATCCGCCCAAGCCACGCGATTGGGTCTCATTCGCACGGATAGCCGTAGCACCCGATTGCGCATCGAATCGGGTGGTTCTGCCTTCCTGACGATCCGTTTTTTTAGGGGGTTTGCTTATCATACGTTAGAAAAACACTTTTTGGCAATCATTGCGTACAGAGTCTTATTATAACAGGAGTGTGCTGCTGTTTGTAGGGTTCGCCGGTAAATTGGAAGAATGTCTGTCCGCCATTTTGGGGTGTGATTGCGGCGGTTGAGCTTCGACCATCGGCCGGCTTCTGCTAGAATCGGTCGCAATCGCTTAGAACAATCCAAAATTGACAACAGCGGAACCAAAATGTCAGACCCCGACATATCACCCGATGCGGGCGTTGCAAATGCCGATAAGACGCTCGTCACGGTTGCTACTTACAACGAGATCGAGAACCTTCCCCGCTTGGTATCGGAAATATTCGAGCACGCCCCGCAGGTCGACGTGCTGGTGATCGACGACAATTCGCCCGACGGCACCGGCCAGTGGTGCGACCAGCGAGCGGATGAAGACCCACGCGTGCATTGTTTGCACCGCGAGGGCAAGCTGGGCTTGGGCACGGCGATTGTGGCCGGCATGAAATACGGCATCGAACACGGCTACAAAAACGTCTTGAACATGGACGCCGATTTCAGCCACGACCCCAAGTATCTGCCCGCCCTGTTGGCCGGCATGAATCCGCAAGACGGTCCTACGGTCGACGTAATGATCGGCTCGCGCTACGTGCCCGGCGGAGGCGTCGAAGGCTGGCCTTTCAAACGCCATTTCATGAGCCGCGGCGTGAACCTCTACGCCCGCTGCCTATTGGGCCTGAAGTCGAAGGACTGTAGCGGCTCGTATCGCTGTTATAGCACGAAACTGTTGAAGAAACTCGATTTCGACCAGGTGCGCTCGAAGGGGTATTCGTTCCAGGAAGAAATCCTCTGGCTGCTAAAACGCCAAGGCGCCAGCTTCGCCGAAACGCCCATCGTCTTCGTCGACCGGCAACTCGGAACCTCGAAAATCGACTCGGGCGAGGCCACGGCAGCGCTGCGGATTATTCTTGCGTTGGGGGTTAAGAATATGTTGGGGCTGAAGTGATACGCAAGTAATGGGTAGCCCTGATAGCTCGTCTATCAGGGCGGCGCAGCCGCAAGAGGCACACGGCAACGCGAACCCTCTTGTGCCTCCGGCACCCCGATAGACAAGCTATCGGGGCTACCCGTCAATTGAAGCACTACTCCGCACGACTCATCGATATAGTTTCCACCCAATATAACATTCCCAAATATCCTTCATCAATCGCCATGCCACCACTGCAAAGCAGCATTGAATTTCGCGTTCTTTATGCCGACACTGACCAGATGCAGACCTACTACAACGCACGCGTGTTGGAATGGTTCGAACGCGGTCGCAACGAATTATTGCGCGAGATGGGCAAGGCCTATCGGCTTTGGGAGCAGGAGGGTATTCGGCTGCCGGTGCGCGAGGTTTGGGTGCGTTTCGAGGGTCGCGCGGAGTACGACGACCTGCTCAAACTCGTAACCAGCGTGTGCATGCCGTCGCGGGCCCAGATCCGTTTCGATTGCCACATCCAGCACGCCGAATCCGGCCAGACAGTCTGTCACGGGCATACTATTCATGCCGTGGTTAGTGAAAATGGCCGACCCATGCGTCCGCCGAAGTGGCTTTCCGAGCTGATCGAAGGCTAAGATTGCCTCAACGGCAGGCGGCATGGCCACGCAAGCGTGGACCATGGCACCCAACTGGGGTGGCGTGTCGAGATACCACCTTGTATCGGGTGGCGGTTGATGTTACGCTAATTTTGTATAGATTAGACTTTCCCGAGGTGCCGCCCGGCCACTCTCACACGTGTCTTTCCCCGTTACTGCCCCACAACCCAGAAAAAGGAGCCCACTCCATGGCCCGTCATCTTTGCCAGTTTGCCGCCGTTTTAGCTTTAATTTTGCTTATCGGCGGAAGTGTATTCGCCGCCGACGCCACACTCAGCGTCAGCGTCGAGGCCGGCAACTTCGATCGCGTTAACACGCCAGTCACCGTTTGTGTAGCCGTTCCCAAGGCAAATGCCGACGTGAAAACCGTCACGCTCGCCGATCCCGCTGGGAACAAAATCGTGGGGCAATTGACCGCCCCCAAGCTTTTGATCCCCGCCTACGATGCAGGACCGGGCAAAGTCGTGCGGCAATTGAATTTCATCCTGCCCAAGCTCGCCAAAGGCCAAACACTCAAGCTCAGCGGCGACCTGAACGCCACGGCACCGACGTCCAAGGACTCGTTCGCCTGGAAGCACGAGCAGGGCAAGTACGCGGAACTATTGGCCGGCGACCGACCCGTGATGCGTTATATGTGCCAGCCCATGGACAAATCGTCCAAAGAAGCAAGTTTCGCCACGGGCAAAGTCTTCCACCATCTCTACGACCCGGCCGGAAAACGGCTTGTGACCAACGGCCCCGGCGGTCTGTTCCCGCACCATCGCGGCCTGTTCTTCGGCTACACCAATTGCAGCTACGAGGGTTGCGCCAAGGCGAACACCTGGTATTGCCACGACGGCGAATCGCAATCGCACGACGCAACCGTCGCTGAAGAATCCGGTCCCGTAGTGGGTCGGCACCAGGCCAAAGTCGGTTGGCATAATAAGAAGGGCGAGGTCTTCGCCAACGAAAACCGCGAGATGACCGTCTACAACGTGCCGGGCGGAACGATGGTCGATTTCGCCACCAGGCTCAAGAGCGAAGTCGGCAAGGTCAAACTCGACGGCGACGCCCAGCACGCAGGGTTCCAGTTCCGTGCCAGCAACGATGTGGCCGCCAAG
>CAZISU010000989.1:0-3005 GCA_964541935.1 uncultured Planctomycetaceae bacterium
CGAGAACTTCATCGCCACGCTGAAGGAAATCGGCTACGACGGCCCGTTGACGATCGAGCGTGAAATTCCGCAGGAACCGGCTCGTCAAAAAGAAGAGATCGGCTGCGGCGTAAAGCTTTTGATCGAACTGCGAGCGAAGATCCTTTAGACGTAGAAAACCGATTTGACCTTATAATAAGGGCAGGGAATCGGGTGTTAAGTATTGGGTGCCATACCCACGCTTGTCGTGGGCATGTGTTTACCTATGTGTTCATCAGCCCGTTCATCAACTTTTGGTCGTATCGGACGCACTCTACTCAAGAAAGACAACAAATGGCGAAGATATCCTTATCGGTCACTCATGATTTAGGTCGGGAAGAGGCCTTGCAGCGGTTGCAAAACGAGTCTGACATGCTGAAGCGAACGTTCGGCGACTCGGTCAGCGATCTGCAAGAGAACTGGGCAGATACTACGCTGGACTTCAGCCTGGTAGCCTATGGCATGACCGTCAGCGGAGACGTTTTGGTGGATACCGCCGAGGTGGTAACGAACATTAAGTTGCCCATGGCGGCGTTAATGTTCAAGGGCACGATTGAATCGCGGGTTCGCGAGCGTTTAGAAAAGCTTTTGGCTTAGAGATTGAATCAAACAACTTGCTGCGACACCAGACACTCGAGGCTTTCGACCAGATGCTCTTTGTCGAACGGTTTGACGATGAAATCGGCCGCGCCTATTTTGAAGGCCTGTTGTAAGATACTTTTTTGATCCAGCGCGCTGACGACCAGAACCTTGGCTTCGGGATCGGCTTCGATAATTCCGCGCAGGGCGTGTATGCCGTCGTATTCGGGCATGACCATGTCGAGAGTGACGGCGCTGGGCTTGAGCTGCAGATACAGGTCAATAGCCTCTTGCCCGTTGGTTGCTTCGCCGACTATTTCCCATCCTGCCGCGGTTGCCGTATCTTTGACAATTTCGCGGATAATCAGGGCGTCGTCGACAATTAAAAGTGTTTTCGTCATTGGATTGGCCTTCTATACTCCTACCTGTTGCAAATGCAATTCCCGGTGACGGATCAGGTTTTTCTTAAGGTTTGTGCCACGGTTTGGACCAGGAATTCTCCGCTTTGGCAATCAAAAATAACGCGCCGGCCTTTCGTGCCTCCGATACTTTCAGAGGCAAGTCTTATTCCGGCTTGTGCTAGTCCAAGCTTGACGGCTTTGGCGTTAAAGTCACCAATTTGCATGGGCCCGCCGTGGCCAAACATGTTAGCACCGCCGGCCATTCTAGCCACGATTTGGCTGGGCATTACGCCGTAGCCTTTCATCAGACGTATCATCTCGGGTATGGCCGTATCTGCGAATTTTCCGAGCGAGCCGGGGCGTCCGGCCGACTCGGGCAAAACGATGTGGGCGAACGTGCCGGCTTTGAGCTTGGGATTGTAAAACGCCAGCCCTATGCAAGAACCGAGGACGGAGCGAAAGGTGGCCGTTGCCTGCCCGGCACCTATTTGGCCCATGCCGACGCTTGTAACATCTTCTGTCAGGGTTGCCATGTTGTTATGTTTCCTTGTGGATGCAATTCTTCGAGTCGCGCGTGATTTCCGTTGAGAGGCAATTTTATCGCAACTCTTTTTCCATCAAGTCCTGCATCTTTCTCGTGGGCACGAATATTACCCGCCAGTTGAGTTCTTCACCTTGGCGGTGAAAAGCAGTTCGGCAGATCAAAACTTTTTCACAAGTTGCCGCTTGGGTGATCAGAGCTTGCTGTAGCACGCTGGCTCCAAAATCCTGAATAAAGTAAGGTGGCGTGGGAACGAGTTCGGCATCTATCAGTCGAGTGAGTGCGTTCATGTATGCACAGCCGAGGATATTGCCGGTCTCGCAGAGAGCCGATTTTTCCAGGTCCGACCATTGTTCTTCCGAGCTCAACGGACGACGCAAGAGCGAAGCCGCCAGATGTCGCCCGTTCTCCTCGTCGAAGGTGAGGATCATCTCGCCGCCGACTTCTCCCACGAGACTCAAGACGACCATGGTCAACAGTTCGTCGTCGATATTGAGTTCGGAGCAAACGTCTTCGAGCGGAATTTCCAGAACTTCGTCGAGCGTGAGCGTGATCAGCCCGTCGGTCCAGCGGCACATGGCGGCCGAAGCGTCATGTGTTGCCGAGGCGAACAACTGATGGAGAAATTCCAGGTTCGTTGAGTGTTTGGTTATCATTTGTTCCATATTCAATTCTCCTGCGAGAGGACTAGATCGCTTTCATTTTTCGAGGCCATATCAATTAGAGCGACGATATCCAGGATCAGCGATACACGGCCGTCTCCTAGGATGCTTGCCCCCGAGATACCCGTAACATTGCGGTAGTTATCCGCCATTGATTTAATGACGATGTCTTCTTCACCGATGACGCGATCAACGCTGAGGCCGATCTCACGTCCTTCTTCGACAACCACGACGATAGTCATCTCGCCGCCGGCTTCCATGCGTTCTTGATCGCCCTGAATTTGCTCGTGGGTGTCGATGTCGATGTCGGTGTCGGTATCGATGATTGTCGCGGGAACTTTGTTCCATGCGAAGATTTCGTCAAGGTTAACGAGCGAGATTACGCGGCCTCGGACTTTGGCGGCCCTTTTGCCGTGCAGCGTGGTTATTGCCTGGCGTCCGACGCTGACGATTTCGGAGACGGATTCGATGGGCATGGCCAGCACGTCGCCGTCGATATCTACCATCAGGCTCGGCAGGATAGCCAGTGTGAGCGGCAGTTTGATGGTGATGGTCGTGCCTTGGCCCTCGTTGGTGACGAGGTCGAGCGTACCGTTGAGCTCTTCGATTTTCGACTTGACGATATCCGTACCCATGCCCCGTCCGGATACTTCCGTCACCTTTTCGGCCGTACTGAGCCCCGGCTCCCAAATCAGCTGGGCGATTTGGTGCTGGTTCATCTTGGCGATGTCGGCGGCGGAGGCGATTCCTTTTTCCACGGCTTTTTTGGCAGCAAGTCCGGCACCGATCATGGTATAGGGATTA
>CAZISU010000990.1:0-3004 GCA_964541935.1 uncultured Planctomycetaceae bacterium
AGAATCAATGAGATGCCAGCTGTCTGAATCTGTTCCTAGAACCTATAATATAGGATACCAACGCTGCCGCATCAGAGTCAAGTTGTATCGTTTGGTGAAACCGTAGCGAAACCTCGGCAGCAGGGGGTGTAAGTAGTGCTTACGGGTGATGTAAACTTGGATCGCGACCTTGTAATTTGCCTAACTATCCGACAGAATGAGCCAATGGAACCGGCCAAAAAGATTACTTAATAGTGGATAAATGACTCTCTTATATAACGAACCTTGTTTTTTACAGCATGAAACGGGCGACCATCCCGAGCGGGCTCAGCGCGTTCGCCTCATAGAACCACAACTTGAGCGGGCGGGTCTGACCGTCAGATGCACACGCCCCGAGTGGGAACCGGTGGCGCGAAGGCGCCTCACGGCCATTCATGCCGCCAAATATGCTGATGAAATTTGGTCGATTGCCAAGTCGGGCGGTGGTGATTACGACAACGACACGATCATCAGCCCTTGTACCTACGATGTGGCGTTGAAGGCCGCCGGGTGCGTTTGCGATGCGGCTGAGCGAATTATCCGCAACGAGGACAAAAACGCCTTGTGCCTCGTCCGTCCGCCGGGGCACCACGCGCTGGTCGATCGTGCCATGGGGTTTTGCATTTTCAACAACGTGGCGATTGCGGCCAAGATGCTCACCAACGAGTTTTCGCTCGATAGCGTGATGATTGTCGACTGGGACATCCATCACGGTAACGGCACGCAAGACAGCTTTTGGACCGATCCCCGCGTAGGCTTCCTCTCCATCCATCGCTCGCCCTTCTTCCCCGGCACGGGCCATGCAAATGAGACGGGCGGCGGGAAGGGACTTGGATCCACGGTCAATCTACCGGTCGAGTTGGGTATTACACGCCACGATTACATCAGCCTCTTAACCGACGAGTTGGACAAGTTCGCGGCCCACATGAAACCGCAGTTCGTGCTCCTCTCCGCTGGCTTCGACACGCATCACGAAGATCCCGTCGGATCGTTGGGGCTGGAAACCGAGGACTTTTCGACCCTCACCAAGATCGTCATGGACGTGGCCGCAGCCCACGCCGGCGGGAAAATGGTCAGTGTTCTCGAAGGCGGCTACAATCCCCAAGTCGTGGCCGAGTGCGTCGAGGTGCATCTCGAGGAAATGCTCAAAGGCAGCGAGGGATGTTAAGCGGCGCTAAATCACAGGCTGTTTAGCCCGGTCGCTTGCGACCGGCGGGGAAGATGTAATGAACAATACTCAATGCCCAAACCTCAAACAGGAGCGACACCCATGACTAGCGTTGTCCGAAATACATTTCTCATCGCCTTGTGCTGCCTGGCAATCACCGCATTGTCGGCCACCAGCGCCGTTGCCGCCGATGCGAAGCCCATCCCCATCATCTTCGACACCGATATGGGCAACGACATCGACGATGCCCAGGCCTTGGCCGTGATCCACGCCCTCGAGTCGCGTGGCGAGTGCAAGCTGTTGGCCGTCACCGTCACCAAGGACAATCCCTATGCGGCGGCCTATGTCGACTTGCTCAACACATTCTACGGTCGCGGCGATATTCCCATCGGCACGGTTCGCGACGGCATGACGCCTAAGTCCGGAAAATACATCGAACAGGTAGCCACCGCCAAGGACAACGGTCAGCCACGATATCCACACGACCTCACTTCCGGGGCCAACGCGCCCGAGGCCACGGGCCTTTTGCGAAAAACGCTGGCTGCCGCCGAAGACGGATCGGTAGTGGTCATCCAGGTCGGTTTCTCGACCAACCTGGCCCGCTTGCTGGATTCCAAGCCCGACGAATATTCTCCGCTGGACGGCAAGTCGCTGATCAAAAAGAAGGCCCGCCTGCTGAGCATCATGGCCGGCGTTTTCGAGCCCCAGCGGCTGGCCAAGCGCGACAAAGAGTACAACATCTATATCGACATCTCCACGGCCAAAAAGGTTGTCGAGCAATGGCCCACGCCGATTGTCATGAGCGGTCACGAGATCGGCATGGCCATCCGCTATCCCGTCGCCAGCATCCTCAATGACTATGGCTATGTAAAACACCATCCGGTCCGCGCAGGTTACGAACTGTTCTCAAAGATGCCTTACAACCGGCCCACATTCGACCTGACCAGTGTGCTTTATGCCGTACGTCCCAACCGCGGCTACTTCAACCTTTCCCAGCCCTGCGATCTTGTAGTCGAAGACGATGGTTTTGTCCGCGTCGACAAAAACCCTAAAGGCCGATGCCGTTATCTGATAGTCGACCACGATCAAATCGTGCGCGTCAAGGAAGTTCTGGCCGCCCTCAGCAGCCAACCGCCGCAAGATCTCAAGTAATTCCACATTACTGTTTAGAAGACACAATAAGAAAATCAGATGCGGCACATCCCGCCAGAATCGCTGGTCGAACTCCTCAGTCAGCTCAGCCTGGCCACGGCCGATGATTTCCGGGCGGTTGCAACTCGTGCCCACCGTCTGGCCCGCGGGCTGCCGTTGTTCGAATCGGTTTGGGTAGACGCCCTGGCCCAGGCGGGCTTTCTGACACCCTTTCAAGCGTCGGAAATCAACGCGCGCCGCGGGTCGCGTTTGCGCGTGGGGCCGTATGTGCTCGACTGCCCGTTAGGCTCGCTGCAATATGCCCACTCGTACGCGGCCCATGCCGTTAATACGGGCGATAGGGTTCTCCTAGTAGCCCAAGATGTCTCGACCAAATCTCCGCAAGACCGCGACGAGATTCTCAGTCGGCTGGAAAAGCTGGTCGCCGACTCGGCCGTGCTCGTTTCCTGCGCCGATCATCTCATGCCAGTCGTGGCAGCCGATGTCGACACCCGCTGGGCCTGGGCCGTATGTCGAGCCGACAAAGATTTCACCACCGCCAACCAGAGTGCCATCGAGTGGATCATTCACAACGGACGTTTCCCGCCGGCGGCCGTGCAAGAGATCGCGCGATCGATGACCGCCGCTTTGGCCGAGCTGCAACCAAGCGGCTTGCCACACGGCTTG
>CAZISU010000991.1:0-3003 GCA_964541935.1 uncultured Planctomycetaceae bacterium
AGGACGCCGATAAAGTTGTACGTTGTTTCCATCGTCTTTTCTCCCGATATCAGTCGTTGTCGGATTTGACTCCGTATATGTCTTGTCCTTCCGACGAATCGTCACCGGCGTCGGATGCAGTATCTTCTTCCACCGTCTCTTCAACCACTTTCTCCGCGACCGGGGCTTCGATGCCCAGGGCCTCGCATACGCGTGGGTGAACCACGTTGCCGCCGCGAGTGATGAGAGTGTCGGCGATGACCTCGTCTTCCATGTCGAAGTTGATTTTTCCTTCGTCCAAGAGGTGTAAGAGGAAGGTGGTGATGTTTTTGGCGTACATCTGGCTGGCGTGATAGGCAACCTCGGCCGGCAGGTTGGCCGGGCCCAGAATGGTTACACCATTGTGAATCACGGTTTCGCCCGGCTTGGTCAGTTCGCAGTTGCCGCCACGCTCGGCCGCCAAGTCGACTACAACCGAGCCGGGAGCCATGCCCTCGACCATTTCGGTGGTCAGAAGAATCGGTGCCTTGCGGCCTGGCACGGCGGCGGTTGTGATTACCACGTCTTGCTCGGCCACCACGCGGTTCATCATCTCGCGTTGTTTCTTATAGAAATCTTCGTCCATGGCCTGGGCATATCCGCCCTTGTCCTCGGCGGCGGCCGTGTCCAACTCCATTTCGACGAATTTCGCGCCCAGGCTCTCGCATTGTTCCTTCACGGCCGGGCGAATGTCGTAAGCCGAAACGACTCCGCCTAGACGCTTGGCAGTGGCGATGGCTTGCAAGCCGGCCACACCGGCACCAACGATGAAGACCTTGGCGGGGGCTACCGTGCCGGCGGCCGTCATCATCATGGGGAACATTTTGGGCAAGGCCTTGGCGGCCATTAATACGGCGTGATAGCCCGCAACCGTGGCCATCGAGGACAGTATGTCCATGCTCTGTGCGCGGGTGATGCGGGGCAGAAGCTCGAGTGCGAAGAGCGTGGCCCCGCTTTGGGCAAAGTCTTGTGCCGCTTGTGGGCAGCCCAGCGGATCGGCAGCCGCGATCACGGCCTGCCCGGCTTTCATGCGAGACTGGTCCTGGGCGGCCAGTTCGGGGTTGGCGCCGGCCGCTCTTACCTGCAAGACGATGTCGGCCGAAAATACCTCGTCTCGCGAGTCGGCAATCTTTGCGCCTTTGTCCAGGTACTCTTGATCGGTAAATCCGGCGGCTTGTCCAGCCTGGGGCTCGACGACGACCTCTAGACCGGCTTTTACCAGGGCTGGAACCAACGAGGGCACCAACGCCACTCGTTTTTCTCCAGGAAACGTCTCTTTCGCTATTGCAACAATCATGGCCCGATTCAATTCAATCCAAAAAAGCCGGCGCCGACTTGACCGGCGCGGTGATGGTTCTCAACCCGCAATATTTAGATGCCTCCACCAAGTGGTTGAAGCGTCTTAAGTAATCAAACAAGCCCTACATTATTGTGCCAGGCGTTGTGAAATGAAAGCCCCCCCTATTGCAACGGGGCTTCAGTTTTGCTGCCTAGAGCTTCAAGCTTGGCTATTTTACCTCATTTAAGATCGGTTGAAACGGTTGGATTGCCGTTGTGCAAGCGTCAAAAAGTCGGGGAAATATGGCAATCCGTTCTATAAATGCGGATTTTCGGGGTTTTTGTACCAGACCTGTGGGTTGAGAGACACCCACCCTGCCTGCGAAAGTCTTTTTTATTAGGTTCCCGACTGGGGAACACTTGTCAGCAAACCGATAAGAAGCTAAACTGCACGATTCCACGCACTTGACCGGGATAAGAAGACTAAGACACGAGTTGTTGAACATGAAAACATACATGGCAAAAACGGGCGAAGTCGAACAGAAATGGTGGCTGGTCGACGCTTCCGATAAAATCGTCGGTCGCTTGGCAAGCGAAATCGCTGTTATGCTGATGGGCAAGCACCGCCCGACCTATACGCCGCACGTCGATACGGGCGACTTCGTTGTCGTCACGAATGTCGAGAAAGTCGTCTTTACCGGCAAAAAATGGGACCAGAAACGATACACTTGGTACACCGGCTACACGCGCCAGCGTAGCGAGTCGGCCGCTGCACGTTTCGAGAAGAAGCCCGAGGCTATTCTTTCCGAAGCAGTGCGTCGCATGTTACCCAAGAACAAGCTGGGGACGCAGATGCTTTCGAAACTGAAGGTCTACGTGGGCGACCAGCACCCTCACCAGTCTCAAAGCCCGGAGCCGCTCGATATTGGCGTTAAAGCGTAAATCGAAACCGGAAAACACAATACAACACGCAAGAGAATAAAGCAGGACTCAAATGGCCGAAGCCACTGTAGCCGCACCCAACGCAACCGCTGACACACTAGGAACCGGACGACGCAAGTCGGCCGTTGCCCGAGTTCGAGTTCGCCCGGGTGATGGAAAAATCCTCATCAACAAGCGATCGCTGGAAGATTATTTTGTCCGCGACCAACAGCGCAATGCCGTCCTAGCTCCGCTCGAACACACCGAAACACGCAACGATGTCGACGTCATCATCCGCGTCCACGGCGGCGGTTTCACCGGCCAGGCCGACGCCTGCAAACTGGGTATCGCCCGGGCGCTGAAAAAATTCAACCCCGATCTCGAAGAAGCACTCCGCGACTCCAACCTCTTGACCCGCGACAGCCGCATGGTCGAGCGGAAGAAGCCCGGCCTGCGAGGAGCACGCCGCGCATCGCAGTTCTCGAAACGATAGATCGAGAACCGCTACAAGCGAAAACAAAAAGAAACGGCTCGCGTTGGAATTGTCCAGCGCGGGCCGTTTTTGTTTTGGGCTGTGAGGTCAGTAGTGGGGTGCGTTCGTGACGCAGCCCAGGTCTTACACTCACTTGGTGTGTCGTGGACGCAGCCTACTATTCCGATCATTCCCCCTTGGGCATTCCCTTACTTTGCGGATCGTAGCTGAGCATTGGCACCTGGAAGTATCCCATGGCGGCCACTACCACGTCCATGCGGTAGATGGGGTCTTGCATGAGGCACACGCGGCGG
>CAZISU010000992.1:0-2997 GCA_964541935.1 uncultured Planctomycetaceae bacterium
AGCCGCAAGGAAGCCTATCTGCAATCGCTGGTAGAGAATATCGCGCGCACACAACCGGACAGCATGGACTTTGCGCGCGAACTCAAGCGTCTGCACGACGAAGGTTGGGATTTCAAACGCATCGCCCGGATTGCCTGCAAGACAGAGAAGTACATCAAAGACTATATCCAGCTTGTCGAGAAGGGCGAGGAGCGTTTAATCCGCGGAGTTGAACAGGGGGTTTTTCCCATAAGGTTTGCCATTCAGGTTTCGGCGGCCGACGACGCCCAGATTCAGAACGTGCTGATGGATGCCTTTGACGAGAGCATTGTGACCACCAGTAACTTCGCGCAGGCACGGAAAATTATTGCGGCACGTTCGCGCGACACGAAGATACGGAGTGCCGCTAAAACTTATACGGTTTCGCAACTCCGTCATGATATCACGAAGGTGACCAAGGACAAAGCATCCTACGTACGCGAGGCCAAGACCAAGGAGAACCGTTTCATGTCGCTACTCGATGAGATCAACAAACTATGGAAAGATGCGGAGTTTCTGGCAATCCTTCAAGAAGAAAACCTTGCCGGGCGGCCCGATTTGTCGGGCGATTTTCACTACGAATCCTATTCAACTATAAAGGAACATTCTAATGAATAATGGGAAACTCATTGATGCGCGCGACCTGCCGATTGTCAAGTTGGTTCCGCGCAACAGGCGAAAGACCGACAAGAGGTACAGGCGTCGCATCGAGGCCAGCATCCGCGCCGTAGGTCTAATAGAACCACTGGTCGTCTACCCGCTGGGCGAGCAGTACGAAATCCTCGACGGTTGCCGACGATACATCATCCTCTTGGACATGGGCGTGGAAACAGTTCCCTGCCTGATTTGGAAAGAAAGAGAAGCGTTCACGGGCAACCGCATGGTGAACCGCCTAAGTTCGGCGCAGGAGATGCGGATGTTGCGCAAATCGTTGGAGGAACTGGATGAGAAAACCATCGCCAATGCACTGGGCATGACGGAGATCAGGTATCGGCTCAATCAGGGCCTGCTGAAGAAGCTCAATCCCAAGGTAGCCAGGTTATTCGAATCCGGCAAGGTCACCAAATCGTGCGCCACCGAGTTAGCGCATGTCAAGCTGGACCGCCAGGAGGAAATCTTGCAACTAATGGAATCCTGCGACGACCACAGCGTAACGTTCGCCAAGGGCATGGTCTTAAAAACACCCACAGGCAAGCGTACCAAAACCCAATCTCAAAAAACGCCTTGGAATCGTGCCGCCGAGAAGAAGAACGATCTGCTCAAGCGCCTGCATGAAGCGGAACAGCAGCAGGAATTCTACTCGGGCCTGTACCGGCAGTACACGACCAATCTCCTCAAACTGGTAATTTATGCACGTTCGCTGGTTTCCAATATGCGGATCAACGAATACCTGCAAGAGCACTACCCGGATCAACTGCAGCTTTTTAACGAGATCATCGATAACACCGAGCAATAAAATGGGCCAAAGGAAGACATGGAACAAGCAAAAGGTTATCGATGCCATTCGTGAGCGTGAGCGTCGGGGGTTGTCAATGGAAAACGTCTCGAAATACGACAAGAGACTCGTCACAGCCGCCCGGAAGTATTTTGGAAGTTGGCATGCTGCGCTATTAGCTGCTGGTCAAGAAGTGCTACAACCTGCAAGATGGAACAAGGAAGAAATAATGAAGCAGATCCGCTGGTGGCATAGTAAGGGTGTCCCCCCATCACAAATATTTAAGCACGATCATAAACTTCGTGATGCCGGTTGTAGGCACTTCGGTAAATGGAATAATGCCGTTCGCGCTGCGGGTTTTCCCGTGGCGCGTAGGTGGTCAAAACGGCGGGTTTTATTGCAGATCCGCGTAAGGCACCAGCAGGGATTGTCCTTGCAGGCAATTAATGACAAGGATTCATCTCTGGGGTATGCTGCTCTGAGATATTTCGGAGGTTGGCACAAGGCGGTCAGTGCAGCGGGAATCGAACCTCAGGTGCGACGTAAATGGAGCCAAAAGGCCATAATCGAAGAAATTCAGTCTCGTCATACGCAAGGATTATGTCTGAGGAATCTTTCTCACTATTACCCTGCCTTAGGCTATGCCGCTACTCGATATTTTGGCAGTATGAATAAGGCTTTCCTGGCTGCAGGGCTTGAACCACCTACAAGAACATGGAGCAGGCAGCGGATTATTGATGAAATCAAGGCATGGCACTCGAAGGGTTTGCCCTTCAGTAAGATTGGGAGAGACTACCCGGCTCTATTAAGCGCTTCGGCCAGATACTTTGGGAGCATACAAAAGGCTCTGCTGGCTGCGGGCTTCGAATCTAAGCCAAATAACAAATGGTCGGAACAAAAGGTGATCAGCGAACTGCAAGCGTGGCATAAGGGAAATTCACACAAAAAGACCTCAGATGCTAACCATAATCGTCTAATAGATGCTGCGTTACGATATTTTGGAAGCTGGAGCAACGCGTTATTGGCGGCTGGATTGCAGCCAAAACCCCGTGGCAAATGGTCAAAGCAACGAGTGGTCGAAGAAATACAGAATCTACATGTCAAAGGATTACTGATACAGGCTGCTGCGGAACAGAATAGCCATTTGTCAATAGTAGCTTTAAGGTATTTTAGCAGTTGGGAAAATGCACTAGAAGCTGCAGGAATACCACACCAGGTTGATATGCCCAGGCGGAAAACATCTTGGTCTGCAGAACGAGTGATTTCCGCAATCCAAACCCGATACGAACAGGGCCTGTCCATGGATTGTATGCGAGTCAATGATCCGCGACTCTCATGTACCGCCAAAATATTCTTCAGCGGTTGGGGCGTAGCAATGGACGCGGCCGGTTTTCAGTTGGAGCCCTTGGCATGGAATAAGCAGCGCATCATTGCCGAAATCCGCATTCGACATTGTCCAGACATGGGGACAAGCAAAATGGGGACAGACGACATGAACTTATACAACGCCGCCAAGGATCATTTTGGCAACTGGTGCAATGCCC
>CAZISU010000993.1:0-2994 GCA_964541935.1 uncultured Planctomycetaceae bacterium
CTCGATACCTAGCGAGAGCGGGGTGACGTCTACGAGCACCATGTCTTGGACTTCGCCGGCCAGCACACCGCCCTGAATGGCGGCACCCATGGCAACGACTTCGTCGGGATTGACGCCCTTGTGGGGCTCTTTTTCGAACATCGCGGTGACAAGTTCCTGAACCTTGGGCATTCGCGTGGAACCGCCGACCAAGACGATCTCGTCGATATCTTCGAGTTTGAAGTCGGAGTTTTTCTCCTTGGCGCCTTTGATTACACTGTTGACCGGGCCGCGGCAACGTTCGAACAGTTCGTCGCACAATTGCTCAAATTTAGCGCGGGTAACGGTAATTTGCAGGTGCTTCGGACCGGCTGCGTCGGCCGTGATGAAGGGCAGGTTGATGTCGGTCTGTTGCGACGTGCTGAGTTCCTTCTTGGCTTTTTCGCAGGCCTCTTCCAGGCGTTGCAGGGCCATGGTGTCTTTGCGAAGGTCGATGCCTTGCTCTTTTTTGAACTCGTCGGCCACGTAGTGGATAAGACGTTCGTCGAAATCGTCGCCGCCCAGGTGCGTGTCGCCACTGGTGCTGATGACGCGGAAAACACCCTTGCCTACGTCCAACAGCGAGACGTCAAACGTTCCGCCACCAAGGTCGAAGACGATGATCTTCTTCTGCTCATCTTTATCGAGACCGTAGGCCAGCGATGCTGCCGTGGGCTCGTTAATAATACGGGCGACTTCCAGGCCGGCGATTTGGCCGGCATCTTTGGTGGCCTGACGCTGCGCGTCGTTGAAATAGGCAGGCACGGTGATGACCGCCTTGTTGACTTTATGGCCAAGGTAGGATTCGGCCGATTCCTTCAGCTTCCGCAAGGTCATGGCGGAGACTTCGGGCGGAGTATAGTCGCGCCCGTCGACGTGGATTTTCACGTAATCTTCCGGACCACCGGTGATCTCGTAGGCCACCATTTTCTCTTCACTGGCAACCTCGTTGTGGCGGCGGCCCATGAAGCGTTTGATGGAATAGACCGTGCGTTTGGGATTGGTTACCGCTTGACGGCGGGCCGGTTCGCCCACGAGCGTCTCATCTTTGTCGGTAAAGGCGATCACGCTGGGCGTGAGCCGATTGCCTTCGGGGTTGGGGATAACCTTGGGGGTTCCACCTTCCATTACCGAAACGACCGAGTTGGTTGTTCCCAAATCGATACCGATTATTTTTTCGCCTTGAGCCATGGGATACTCCTTTTCTCTCCGCTTACTTGTGCCATTGCCAAAATTTTTCTGGACCGTTGCCGGGTATTGACACACCGTAGCGGTCTGTGGGCTCTTTATGCAAAGAGCGTGCCGATTACGACGCTAGATCAATCGCCATTCCCTAAGGCCTTACTGGGTAACCGCTTACAGTCACAAGCCAAAGCGAACATGTTTTGTCAAAATGATCGCTACAGCCGCGGACTGCCATTTTGGCAGTCGAGCGTCACACCACCCGGGCGATATAAGCAAAGGTAGCACGTCGCTTGATAATGGTCGACATGAACCGGCTGGAGGGAAGATTTTCAGGTATTGAGCGAAAACGCCCGATGTTTGTTGCAATTGTCTGTGGTTGACACGCTTATGTGGGCGTTGAAGAATGGACGCGGCGTAGGGGCGGGACAGCGGTATAATTAAATATGAAACAATACATAAGCGCGAAGCGCAAGCGAGGAGTATATGCGAGAATCCACGCTTTAGTCCCTCGCTTGCGCTTCGGGTTAGTATATTCTGGCTAGTATATAATGTCATCCTACGGAAACAGCATCTAATGGCTAAGAAAAAGAAAGCGGTTGCTAAGAAGGCCGCTGGCCCCAGTGTTCCGGCATTGGAAACCAAACTGGCGAAGATGGATCGCGCGTTGGTGAAGTGCCTCAACGAGCGGGTTTCGCTGGCTTGCCAGATCGGCAAACTCAACCTGGAGTCCGGCAAACCGGCTTTTCAGGCGGCCGACGACGACGCGGTTTTGGACCGCGTGGCGGAGAAAAACAAGGGCCCGTTGGAAGATGCCACGCTACGGGCCGTGTTTCGCGAGCTAACCAGCGGTTCGCGGGCGTTGGTGCGGCGGCTACAGATTGCCATTCTGGGGCCGTTTTATAGTTATAGCCACCTGGCGGCCATGCACCGCTTTGGGAAAACGGTCGAATTCGTGCCCGTGGGCAGCATTGGGGCGGTTTTCGAGGAAGTCATCCAAGGCAATGCCAATTACGGATTGGTTCCCATCGAGAACTCGACCGACGGGCGGATTTCCGACACGCTGGACATGTTTACCAAGTTGCCGGTGCGAATTTGCGGCGAGGTCGAGTTTCCCATCCACCATACATTGTTGGCCAAGTGTGCCCGCTCGGACATCAAGGAAGTTTACAGCAAGATTCAGCCGCTTTCGCAATGCCGCAACTGGTTGGCAAAGCATTTGCCGGGAGCGCGGTTGGTCGAGGTGACCAGCACGACGACGGCCGCGGAATTGGCCTGCGAGAAGTCCGGCGCGGCGGCTATCGCCAGCATCCAGGCGGGCATCCACTACGGGCTGAACATCCTGGCCGAGAAAATTGAAGACAACTCTAACAATATCACGCGATTCTCGGTTATCGGCGCGCATTCGGCCGATCGGACAGGTAACGACAAAACGGCCATTATGTTCCAGATGGACGATCGGCCGGGGGCATTGGCCGAGGCACTGGGCATTTTTAAGCGAAACCGCGTAAATTTGACGTGGATCGAGTCGTTCCCTATCCAGGATACGCAACGGGCTTATCTTTTCTTTGTGGAGATGGAAGGCCACGAGACCGATACGCGAGTCCGTCGGGCTGTTGCCTCGCTCGAAAAGAAGAGTCTAAGGCTAAGCATTTTAGGGTCGTTCGCGGTCAGCCCAGCAGCCGAGTAGTGAAAATACTAACCCGAAGCGCGACCCACTTGTGGGAAATACTTTAGAGTGTCATAATGACAAGTTTGATTTGAAGACGTAATTATCATAGGAGTGATAGGATA
>CAZISU010000994.1:0-2993 GCA_964541935.1 uncultured Planctomycetaceae bacterium
ACAAGCCACCGGCGATGGTCGTGCACCCGGCCCGCGGCCATTGGTCGGGCACACTGGCCGGCGCCTTGCAATTCCATTTCGCCGGCCATCTAAGCACAACCGGCGGGCCGACTCGGCCGGGCATCGTGCATCGTCTCGACCGCGACACCAGCGGCGTGATCCTGGTGGCCAAAAACGATCAGGCCCACGCCAAGCTTGCCGCGCAGTTCGAAGCTCGTACGATCGAGAAGCAATATTTCGCGCTGTCCATCGGCAGCCCGCAGCGCGACCGCGACGTGATCGACTGTGCCATTGGCCACCACCCGCACCAGCGCGAGAAAATGGCCATCCGCCGCGACGACCCCAAAAGCCGCACAGCCCACACGTTCTACGAGGTGCTCGAGCGATTCGACGGTTTCTCCGCTATTTTGCTGACGCCAAAAACCGGTCGCACACATCAACTCCGCGTACACCTCGACCACATCGGCTGCCCCGTGCTCTGCGACCGGCTCTACGGCGGCCGAGCGAAAATCACGCGCGGAGACATCCGTCGCGACCCCAGCGACGAGTTGGTGATGCTGGATCGCCAAGCTCTGCACGCCCGCTGGATAAAATTCACGCACCCGCTGACGGGAAAGATGCAGGAAGTCGAAGCTCCGCTGCCGCAGGATATGGCAGGGGTGCTGGATGAGCTACGGGCTTACCGTGCATAGAGTGTGAGCAAGGCTGAACGGTCCCGCCATTTTACTGATTTCACCCTGGTATCACACTCCGAGCTTGGTGGCAACAAAGCACCCATTCCCCCTAGTGTCGCCAATTTTTCGCGAAGCGTAGTGCCACTTGGGTTATCTCGGATTATTCATAATCCTGTGTTTTTTCGAAATACTAACCCGAAGCGCAAGCGATGGGCGTGAAAGCAGGGGGGAAGCATCGCGCTGCCCTCACTTGCGTTTCGGGTTAGTATGCCTCTATTCACCTTGACCGTGGTGGCCGAAATCTCTAAAGTTCCGCCTTGTTTCTGCCGTCGGGCTGGATTTTTCCAGATCGCACTCGGTAGAAAGGCTGTGCGGGGCCCAATTTTAAACTTGATCTTGGAAGGATTGCACGGAAGCATGAGATTCCTTCAGTTGTGGTTATGCCTTGGCGTTTTATTAAGCGGTTGTTCTAGTTGGAACCCGTGGAGTCACCGTTCGCAAAGCCCCGACGACGCGCCGGTTGGCGGTTCGAAGGTCAAGTTGGTGGGCGATCAGGCCGGCCCCTATGGAATGTTTCCGGTCAAGGTAGAGGCGGTCGGCCTGGTGGTCGGCCTGCCCGGCACCGGCTGCGATCCGGCTCCGTCTCCGCAACGGGCCGTTCTTCTTCAAGACATGCAACGTCGCGGCGTGGAGCATCCCAGCAAGGTGCTGGCCTCGAAAAACACGGCCCTGGTCGTTGTGCGTGGGTTCTTACGAGCCGGTATCCAGAAGGGAGACCTCTTCGACGTCGAGGTTCGCGTTCCCTCACGGAGCGAGACAACCAGTTTGCGTGGCGGACACCTGATGGAAACGCGGCTGAAACAAATGACCGTTCGCGATGAACAGATTTTCAACGGTCACACACTGGGTATTGCCAAGGGTGCGATTCTCGTTGATCCAAGCAAAACCGGTTCTGAGGGTAAGGCACGCGAGGGTCGCGGCAGAATTCTCAGTGGCGGTCGCTCGCTACGCACCCGTTCGCTGGGGCTGGCATTGAAGACGGAGCATCAGAATGTCGCGAAATCCTCAAGGATTGGCAAGGCGATTAACCGGCGGTTTTTCGTAACGCGTGGTGGCGGCATTCAGGAAGGCGTGGCTGCGGCAAAAACCGAAAAATATGTCGATTTACAGGTGCATCCGCGATATAAGGACAACGTGGGCCGATACATCAGCGTGGTTCGTTCGGTCGCATTGCACGAATCCGAGGTGCGACTGCGCGAGCGGCTCAAGTTGCTGGAACGCCAGCTTTGCGACCCGATCACAACGGCGTATGCCGCCTTGCAGTTGGAGGCTATTGGCCGCCAGGGCGTCGATACCTTGAAACAGGGTATCGGGTCGAAAGATCCCGAAGTTAGATTCCGTTCGGCCGAGTCTTTGGCCTATCTCGACGAAGATTGTGCGGCTGCAATCCTGGGCCAAATCGCCAATGAGCAGCCGGCTTTCCGCGTTTTCGCCTTGACCGCGCTGAGCGCCATGGAAGGTTTCGCCGCGCACGAGCAATTGACCAATCTCCTCAGTGTCCGCAGCGCGGAAACCCGCTATGGGGCGTTCCGTGCCCTGTGGTCGATGAACCCGTTGGATGCTAAAGTACGCGGCGAAAATATCGGCAAGCAGTTCTCGTATCATGTGATAATGAGCGATGGTCCGTCGATGATCCACGTTACTCGTAGCCGACGGCCTGAAATTGTGCTCTTCGGACAGGACCAGAAATTCAAGGCGCCCTTCAGCCTCGAAGCCGGGCCGCACATCACGGTCAACAGCGTGGGCGAAGATCAAATCTCAATCAGCCGCTTCAACGTGGGCATGGCCGACCAGAAGCGGATCGTCTCGACACAGGTTGGCGAGGTCATCCGCACGGTCGTCGAACTAGGCGGCACATATCCCGACGTGGTGCAAATGTTGCAACGTGCCAAGGCCACGAAATCGCTGCCCAGCCGCTTCGAGATCGACGCCTTGCCACAGGCCGGCCGTCGCTACGATCGCATAGCGGAAGGCGAGCCCATCGATGGCGAAAATTCGGTTTCCGGTGAACCGCTGGCAGGAAATGCCACTAATGGCCATGGCGGCACGGTCCTGACGGGTGCTGCAACCACTGACGAGCCCGAAAAATTGGCAGCAGATCCGGGAAATGCCCCCGAGAATGGTTCGGTTTCCGCCAAGAAGAGGCAGCCGGTCAGAGAGTTCTTTGCTAAAATGACAGGATCGGAATAAACTTAGCCCGCTACTATATTACATTCGCCCATGCTCAAGGCCCTCGAAATTGTCGGTTTCAAGAGTTTC
>CAZISU010000995.1:0-2990 GCA_964541935.1 uncultured Planctomycetaceae bacterium
GTCAACGACACAGATGCCTCGATTCTAGCTTCTAACTGGCTGAAAACGGGCAACGCCACTTGGGGCGAAGGCGATTTCAACGGCGACGGAAACGTCGACGGCACCGACGCGTCGTTGCTGGCTGTAAACTGGCAGTATGGCGTCGCCGCCCAAGAAGGAACTGTACCCGAGCCGAGCACGCTAATCCTTCTGCTTTCGTCAATCATCGGGCTATGCATTGTTCATCACCGGAGTTTCTGCAATTAAACGGGCCGTCCCCGCCGCGTCGACCTCTCCGCCCAGCGTCACAAAGCGGCATTCGCCCAGACTGCGGAACCAGGTGCATTGCCGTTTGGCGAAGCGGCGGGTGTGCATTTTTACCAACTCGATGGTTTCCTCAAGCCCGCATTTGCCACCGAGATGTTCGACCACCTCGCGGTATCCGACCGCTTGGGCGGCCGTTTTGCTTAGCGGCTTTGGGGCGTTTAACAAACCGCGGACCTCGTCGAGCAGGCCTGCGGCGAACATCGCGTCGACGCGGCGGTTGATTCGCGCGTAAATCTCTACACGTGGCCAGTCGAGCACGAACACACGACATTCTTCGGCCGACAAACCCGTGTCGGATTGCTCCTGCCACTGGCTGATGGGCCGCCCGGTTTTTTCAAACACCTCAATCGCGCGGATCAGCCGCCGTGCGTCGTTCGCGTGCAATCGCTCGGCCGCCACCGGATCGATCTGGGCCAGTCGCTCGTGCAACCACTGTCCACCGCGCAGTCGGGCTTCGGCAGCCAGGTCGGCCCGCAACCGCTCGTCGGCCGGCGGCCCTTCGAAAATCCCCCGCAAAAGGCTCTTCAAATACAAGGGCGTCCCGCCCACGAACAGAACCTGCCGCCCGCGGGCTTGAATTTCCGCCACGCACCGCTTGACCGCGTCGACATATTGCGACAAGCTGTACTCCTCGTGCGGCTCGATCACGTCCACCAGATGGTGCGGCACCGCCCGCCGCTCGTCCGCCGTGGGCTTGGCCGTGCCGATATCCATGCGACGATACAGGGCCATCGAGTCCATCGAGACAATCTCGGCGTCCAACCGTCGCGCAAGCTCGATGCCCACGCCCGTCTTGCCCGACGCCGTCGCGCCGCTCAAGAACCAACATTTTTCCGCTAATTCGTGTTCCGCCATTACGCTACCAAACAACTCTCATGAACAAACCCACCATACTGCACCAATTACTCGATGTACTCGCCGATCGTAAGGCCAAACGCCCGGCCGGATCCTATACAGTACAGCTTTTCGACGGCGGCGTGCAGGCGATAGCAGCAAAAATCTCCGAAGAAACCCAAGAATTTATCAAAGCGGCCCGGCTTGACGGCAATGAGACCAAAGCCGTCGTCCACGAAGCGGTCGATTTACTCTATCATATGCTGGTGATGCTGGCCTACAAGGATGTTTCGCTCGAACAGGTGGAAGACGAACTTAAACGGCGGTTTGGGACGTCGGGGCTGGAAGAGAAGGCGTCGCGTTAATATTCTTCTCGTAGGGTGCGTCCGCAGTGGCACTCTTTTCAAAACATCTCCTTAGTCGCAGAACGATGGGCCGCCTATTGTCTCGGTATTCTTGCTTAATCTCCTCAAGTCACCAAGTCGCCCGTCCGGCCACTGATCGCAACCGTCAGTTTTGTCCTTTTCGAGTCGGAAGCTGAATACTCTTATGTTTTGTCTCAGTTCGTCTGCGATTTCTTCTAGTGGTAGCCCCAGCGGGGTTTGAAGCTTTGGATTCCCGTCCCAACTAACAGGAGACTGCGCGAAAGACTCGAAAAGAATGCAGGATGCGACTGGATCGAGTCCTTCATAACTCCCAACAATCTTCATGAGGGCCCGATAAAGATGGTCTCTGAGCTCCTCACGCGGATACTCTTCAACGAGTCTGTAGAGCGAGGATATGAGTAGTGCGAGATCGGTATTACCTGGCGCAGGAGACCTCATCGGCAAGTATTGATACTCTGGTTTGCCGAGCAGGAGAAAATCTAGCTCATCCCTCTCCAGGGCCTTGCGTACGATTCCATCGGCAGAGACTTCTGGTTCATTACTTACCTTTGAAACATTTCCTTCAACGACTTTACAAGTGTCCTTGTTTCGACCCTTCGCCCAAACTGCCAACTTCTCCCGAAATATTTTAGCGTTATGCCGGATATCCACCGGCAGTGATTCGTGCAGCAGAAAGCTCTCGATACAAGCGGTTTTTTCCGACGCGCTGCCCAACTCGCGGACCTCGGCCAGCAGCTTTTCACGCTCGGTATCTGTCGCGGGCATGTGGCCTGGCTCGGGTTCGAGAATGATTGTGGGACGTTGTTGGCCGGTCGGGCCAACGCCGACCAAGGCACTGCGGTAAACGTGCGGGTGGCAATTGAAAATCGCTTCGCATGGGACCGTGTACATGGGCCCGTCGGCGGTTAGAACACGATGGGCCATGCGGCCGCAGAACCAGAAGCGGTCTTGCTCGTCGATATAGCCCATGTCGCCCATGCGGTGCCAGAAACCGGTCGACGTGCCGTCGGGGTCGGCGATCTTGGCCTTGGCTGTGGCCTCTGCGCGGTTGAGATATGCCCGCGTGGCTACGCGGCCGGAGACGATCAGCTCGCCGATCTCGCCGCGGGGCAATTCTTCGGCGTCGTCGATCGCAGGAATCGGGCCGTCGAGCGTGCGGATGACTTTCCAGGCGATGCCCGGGAAACGCCGACCGATGCACACGCCCGCGCCTTTGTCGGTCTCGGCGGCCGTTTTGGCGAGCACTTCGCTGGCTGCGATTGAAGCTACGGGCAGCGATTCGGTGGCCCCGTAGGGCGTGTGGATGTCGCCCTCGGCGTGGATGCAATCCTTCATGCGTCGCAACACGTGGGCGGGCACCGGGGCTCCGGCCGACAGCACCCTGCGCACAGAGGCCAGCCGCTGCCCGTGTTCTTCGCAGTATCGCCCCACGCGGTTCCAAATGGCCGGCGAACCGAACGTCTG
>CAZISU010000996.1:0-2989 GCA_964541935.1 uncultured Planctomycetaceae bacterium
CAGCCAAGCGTCCGCGGCGGCTATCTGGCCCGGCCTGGCGATAACGGCACTTTGACCGACAACGTCGGCGGCTACATGCTCCGCGAGCTTGGCGGCTCGATTTACGTCTTCACCGCCAACGGTAAACTTAATTACGTCGAAGATACTAACGCCAACCGCATCGCCTGCGGCTACGACGCCGAAGGTCGCCTGACAACTCTTGCCCATTCCAACGGGCTCGCAATCATCACAATCGCCTACAACCCAGCCGGGCAGATCAGTTCGGTCACCGACCAGGATGGACGTGCGACCACGTACACCTACGACGCGTCCGGTGAACACCTGATCAGAGTCAGCGGCTATGACGGCCTCAGCGTCGGCTATACCTATAACAACGGCCACGCCTTGACCGAAACTGCCTACGCCGACGCGACGCATACATTCTACGAGTATAACGGGCTTGAACAATTGGTTGCCATACACGCCGACGATGACGCGGGCCGGGTCGAGATAACTCGTGGCGAGGGTGGTCTCGTTACCATGACCGACACGCTTGGCGGACAGACCGATTACTACTTCAATCATAACGGTGCGATCGAGAAAACCGTCGATCCCTTGGACCGTGCTGTTGAGATGGACTACGACGCATTGGGCCACCTGACCCGCCTGACCGACCCGTTGGGCCGTTCGGCGACCTATGCGTATGACACGCTCGGCAACGTTGTCCGATCGACTAACGCCCTGGGGTTTTCAACCCACTTCTCGTACACGAGCCAGTGGAATCAGCTTGACCTTCTGAGGGATGCCGCCGGAAACGTGACCGATTACGATTACGATGAGGCCGGCAATCTCGTCTCGATCACCTATGCCGATAGCTCGCTCGAACGGTGGGAATACGACGCCTCGGGCAACATTGACGAATGGATCAACCGTCGCGGGCAGTCGGTCGAATACACGCTCGACGGCGAAGGCCGCGTGACTTCGCGTGTCTACGAAGACGGCACCTCGGCATTGTTCACTTATGACAGTCGTGGCAATCTCACGGAATCGGTCGACCCCACCGGAACGACCACCTTCACCTACAACGCCAACGACTACCTGACGCGCATCGACTACCACGACGGCCGGTTTTTGGAATACACTTATGACACGGCCGGGCGCCGCGCGAGCATGACCGACGAACTGGGGCACGAGACCAACTACGCGTATGACACGCTAGGGCGGCTTTGGCAACTGACCGACGAAAACGCTTCGGTGATCGTCACATATTCGTACGACGCACTAAGTCGATTGAGCCGGACAGACAAAGGCAACGGAACCTACACGATATACGCTTACGACGCGGCCGGGCAACTGACGAGCCTGCTGAACCATGCAGCGGACGACACAGTCACCTCGAAGTTTGAATATGCATACGATGAGGCCGGCCTGCGGACCTCGATGATCACGCTCGATGGGGCATGGGCTTATAAGTACGACGCTATCGGTCAGCTGACCGATGCCGACTTCACGCCCGCCGTCGGCTCGACACTCCCGGCCCAGGACCTCGTCTATGAATACGATGCCCTGGGCAATCGTGTCCGCACGGTCATCAACGGTGTCGAGACGTCCTACGCCTCGAATAACCTCAACCAATACACCCAGGTCGGCGACACGACGTACGAGTACGATGCGGACGGCAATCTGATTCGCGAGACGTCACCCGGGGGAACTACCGAATACACGTACAACATCGATAACAATCTGGTCACGGTCGCCATGCCCGACGGGACCGTCTACGAATACACCTATGATGCCTTTGGAAACCGGGTGGCAGTCAGCGTCGACGGGGTTGTAACCGAGTACGTCATCGACCCGACCGGGCTGGGCAATGTCGTGGGCCAATACGACGGCACGACCGACGCTTGGCAAGCCGGCTATGCCCATGGCGTCGGATTGGTTAACCAAACAACCGCCGCCGGTTCGTACTACTACGACTTCGACGCCCTCGGTACCACCGCCGCACTGACCAACGCAGTGGGCGCGGCCGTCAACACCTACGCCTACCTCCCCTTCGGTGGCGAACTTGGCTGGACTGAAACCGTAGCCAACGATTTTCAGTTCGTCGGACAGTGGGGCGTGATGAATGAAGGGAACGGCTTGGAGTCCATGCGGGCGAGGTTCTACGATCCGATCGGCGGGCGGTTCATGTCTCCTGACCCAATCGGAATAGTTGGCGGGATCAACCTCATTGCGTACGCACAAAACGATCCCCTAATCTACTCCGACCCTTATGGCCAAAGGCCGGCGACCGATAATCTGATCTCTTTCATCCATAATTGCGCTGGGGCCGATGCTGCCGTGGATGCCTATAATGAGGCGATTGCCGTCTGCAAAGTGTACGGCCTTGCTTCTTTAGCACTTGGTGGCACCATTGTCACTGGAATGGCTCTGGGACATGGCATTGTTACCGGTTCTCTTGCAGCACTTGGGGGCACCATTGTCACTGGAATGGCTCAGGGATATGGTATTGTTACCGGTGCCCTATCAACAGCGATGCTAACTCTCTCGAACGTGTATCTTGAGAATCCGCTCCTCTGGAACGGTATTATCAAAACGGGAATTACAACTCTGGCAGAAAAACTAGGCCTAGGAGAAGCTCCGCCTTCACCTTGGGGTAATTGGCCGGAGTTTTTCATATCAATGTCACCAATAATTATCAAAACGGCTAATCGACTTGTACACCCCCTCCGCTCCCGAGACCCCAACGACAAACTCGGCCCGGCGGGCTATGGCGAGGACGGTTACATTGCGGTCGATGTGGACCAGCCGACAGCCATGCCGTACAAGATCCGGTTTGAGAATATGGCCGAGGCCACTGCTCCGGCACAGTGGATTCGCATCACCGATACGTTTGACGAAGACCTCGACTTGACGACCTTCGAGCTGACCGAGTTCATGCTCGGCGGCGAAATCTTCGTCATCCCCGCCGGACTGGATTCGTATCAGGCACAGCTTGAGCGGACCATCG
>CAZISU010000997.1:0-2964 GCA_964541935.1 uncultured Planctomycetaceae bacterium
TGTATTACACACGTGGGGCTCGATACATTTATCGACCCCGACCACAAGGGCGGGCGGCTGAACGAGCGTTCGCAAGAAAGTCTTGTCGAACGGGTTGAGATCGGCGGGCGGACGTGGCTGTGGTATAAGGCCATGCCCATCAACGTGGGTTTGATCCGCGCCACGGCGGCCGACCCCAACGGCAATCTGGTCATGCACGAGGAGGGGATTTTTGGCGAGATGCTGCCCATTGCCCAGGCCGTATACAACTCGGGCGGGACGGTTATTGCACAAGTCGCGCGGCTGATGGACGAACCCGCGCAGCCGCAAAACGTGCGCGTGCCGGGCATACTTGTCGACCGCATTGTGGTGGCCGAACCGCACGAACACCCGCAAACGTTCGGTGCCGCCGATTTCAATCCGGCCATGGTCACACCGTTGCCGGCGGGCTGCTCGATCAACGATGCCATCGAACCGCTCGCGGCCGGCGCGCGTCGCATCATTGCTGCGCGGGCTTGCGACGAGATCGGCGAGGGTGACATCGCCAACTTGGGGATCGGGATGCCCGAGGGTATCGCCATCGTGGCCGCCGAGCGAGGGCTTCTGCAAGAGCTTACACTCACGGTCGAAAGCGGACCGATCGGCGGGGTGCCGGCCGGCGGCTTGAGTTTCGGCGTGTCGGTACACCCCGACGCCATTATCGACCAACCGGCCCAGTTCGACTTTTACGACGGGCGTGGTCTGGATTTCGCCGCCCTGGGCGCGGCCGAGATCGACTGCCGTGGGAACGTCAACGTTTCGCGGTTCGGCCCACGGCTGGCCGGCGTGGGCGGGTTTGTGAACATTACCCAAAACGCCCGGCGGCTGGTGTTTTGTGGCACATTTACGACCGGCGGTTTGGAAGTCGACAGCCAAGACGGCCGCTTGCGGATCGTCAAGGAAGGTCGACACTCGAAATTTGTCGATTCTGTCGAACAGCTTTCCTTCAGCGCCGACCGCTCGCGACGCGGCGGACAAGACGTGCTGTATGTTACCGAACGGGCCGTCTTTCGGCTGGACGACGAGGGGCTCGAACTGATCGAAGTCGCCCCGGGTATCGACTTGCAAACGCAGGTGCTGGATTTGCTGCCGTTCGAGCCGATTCGGCGCGAGGTGCGAGCCATGCCGGCGCATGTTTTTGAATAAGCACGTAGGCCGGGTTTTAACCCGGCGACTGGGGTGGCAACCGACAACGCCGGGGTAAAACCCGGCCTACAGACTCAAACCTGAAACCCCATACCTGAAACCCCATACCTCACAATGAAACGTATTTGTATAGTCTCGGCCAAACGTACTCCGCAGGGCCGCTTTTTGGGAAAGCTGGCGAAATGTTCGGCCGTCGAGTTGGCTACCATTGCCGGGCGGGCAACGATTGAGAGTATCACCGGCAGCCCTGAAAACGAAGGGTTGATTGGCCAAGGGGCCGCGGTGACTGAACTGATCGACCGCGTGATTGTGGGCAACGTGCTGGGCGCGGGCTTGGGCATGAACATCGCTCGTCAGATCGGCGTGGGGCTGGGCGTGCCCGTCGAGCGGCCGGCGTTTACGGTCAATATGATGTGCGCCTCGGGAATGCAGGCCTTGATCCTGGCCGCGCAGTCGATCGAAGTTGGCGAGTCATCCGTGGTGCTCTGTGGCGGCACAGAGTCGATGTCGCAGTCGCCCTATGTTTCCGACCGCGCGCGGGCAGGGCACCGCCTGGGGCACGGCAAGCTCACCGATACCGTGTTACGCGACGGGCTGGTCGATGCGTTCGATAACCAGCACATGGGCGTATCGGCCGAACGGCTGGCCGAACGCTTTGGTATCACCCGCGAGGCGCAGGATCAATTTGCGTTTGAAAGTCAGCAAAAAACGGCCCGTGCGGCTGAAGAGGGCCGTTTCGACGCCGAACTTACGCCGGCCGCCGATCTACAAGCCGACGAGCATCCCCGGGCGGATACCACGCTGGAAAAACTGGCCTTGCTCAGGCCGGCATTCCAGGCGGACGATGCTATGATGCCCGGCACGGTGACCGCGGGCAACGCCTCGGGTATCAACGACGGCGCGGCCATGATGTTGGTTTGTGACGAAAACACGGCCGTGCGGCGCGGCTGGAAACCACTGGCTTTCGTCTCCGCATACGCGACGGCCGGCTGCGAACCCAAGCTAATGGGCCTGGGCCCCGTCCACGCCACGCACCGACTCTGCGACCGCGCCGGCAGCAACCCCACCGACTACGATCTGGTCGAAATCAACGAGGCCTTCGCCGCGCAGGCCCTGACCTGCATCAAGGAACTCGAAATTGATCCGGCAAGGGTTAACGTCAACGGCGGGGCCATCGCCTTGGGCCATCCAATTGGCGCCAGCGGGGCGCGGATCGTGGTCCATCTGGCCCACCAGCTTGCCGAAGGGAAGGCTCAGAATGGGCTGGCAACGCTTTGCGTCGGCGGGGGGATGGGGGCGGCGGTGACGTTGGAGAGTTGAGGCTCGTAGGCCGGGTTGTAACCCGGCATTTGCGTCAGTTGCCGGCTTCACCGTCGGGTTATAACCCGGCCTACAGATTTTGCTTAAACGTTAGGCAAACCAAGAATGAAAACAAAAAAGAATCTGGCAATTATCGTACTATCGGTATTGCTTTGTCTGTACATTGGCGGCTACATGTTATTGTCTCTCGGAGGCCAATACGAGCCGGCCGTAATAGGAATAGATCATGTCAAGTGGTGGGGGTGGGCGCCAGTTGGATTCAGTAGTAATGGGACGTGGAACAGAATGATGATTACTGTTTTCGCCCCCCTTTATTATCTGGACACCAGATTTTGGCATAAGGATATGGATGGGTGGGACAAACCACAGTAACAGCAAATGCCTCATGATTTGAGGTTGCCCACGGTGTGTCGCGGACGCACCCTACAAATGTTGAAACCCTACCATAGCCCGCATTTGGCATTACTTAACACCCCTCTG
>CAZISU010000998.1:0-2962 GCA_964541935.1 uncultured Planctomycetaceae bacterium
GGAGTATCGCCGCATGACCGCAATTGTAAATCGATGTCCGTCGCCCGCGATCCGCTTTTCATCATGGCGATGTTCAGCTTCAACACGGAGGTTTCGACGAATTTTTCGTTTAGATCCCAGTCCTCCGGCGCACTGGGATCGACCATGTCTTCGGCTCCGGATTCCTCCGAATTCTCGTTCCCCACAGGTTCTTCATCCTGCATGGTATCGGCCAGGATGTCGTCTTCCGGGTCTTCATCTAGAAAATCGCCCAGATCCTCGTCGGAGATGCTCAACTGGCTCATGTCCAGATCGCCGTCGAACCCCACGCCATTCGCGGCGGAAGCAGACCGGCCCGCTACGACATGGCCTTGGCCAAGCCAAACATGCCAGGCCGCTGACACGCTCGGCGGTCCATAGCCCAGGTGGATGGCTGCCACGAATCCCAGGCACAGGTTCACTATGGCAATTAAACAGACGGCAAACAACACTCGTGGATATCCCTTTTCGCAAAGCGAGTACTCTATCGCGCGTACTCTATCGCAAAAAGGGTAGCTTATAGAAGCTCCCCATGATGGGTGGGAGGGGCGTTGAAATTACCGTCGTTCGACAGAACGGAACGACGGTATCGAATGTGCCGCTTGCGCGGGTTGTTTCAGGTCCGTTTGCGAGTAATGTAGGGTGCAAGCACGCAGCTTACTTTGCTTCTTGCAATCCCTTGCGATTGCTGAAAGATTACATTAGTATCAGTGGCTGTGACTGCATGTTTTCACTGCGTCATTTCTAAAATCCGGGCCAAACAAGAGGGTGTATTTTCGCCATGGAACAGCACGAAAATCCCTACCGAGCACCGGATACGACGTCGATTTTAGCTGATTCGCTGACCAACGAGATGGTCACTCGCGGTCGCCTAATATTCTTCGGGATGATTGTGTTCTTCGTTCTGTTCGAAATCGGCTTGCGGTTTGCCACTGGTTTTGAGCCAAATCCCATCCGGATCGTTGGAGTCGGGTGCCTGTTGTTTGCCATCTGGCGCGGGCGCAATTGGGCAATTGTTGCATTGGGCCTGCTGGTAGGGCTGGGAATTCCATCGTTAATCATCGCTACGGTTGGCGCATTTCGAACGAGTCAACCACTGCCCATATTCTTGGGCCTCTTGATTTTGGGTAGCCATATTGTTCTCGCAGTGGTTCTGTTTTACTCGAAAAGCCTGAGAGCATACTGCCACTACAAAAATCCAAAAGCCGGTTCAGATTCCGCCGAAACATACACAAGAAAAGCAAAACCACCAAGCTTGCCCGAAAATCCCACCGGCAAGGAACTGTTCACGGTGGCAGCCTTCGATTATCGAACGATGGCCGATATGTGCCGACTCACACTCGAGCAGGAGGGAATCAAGGTGTTTATGGCCGATGACCATGTGATTGGTGGAATTAATTTCCTTTGGTCCAACGCGTTGCAGGGTATAAAAGTGCAAGTATCGGACATCGATGCGGAACGCGCGGTGGAAATATGGCATCGCAGCCAAGCGGCGGCCGAAACAAGCGAAACCAACCACTACACCCCAATCGACTTCGTCTGCGAAGAGTGCGGCAAAGACATTTCGTTTCCGGGGCATCGCAGGGGCGGGGTAGAAACTTGCCCAGAGTGCAAGCAGTATGTGGATGTGCCCGAATAGAGCCACGCCGATAGTTACGCCACTACTTTTCGTCGCCTAAATCCCCGCTTGCCGTGCGGAGTTCTTCGAAAAATCGCGTATCGATCCAGCGGTAGAACTCTTTCGCTTGGGCCGGGTCGACACCTTTTTCCCGCCAGCCCTTCAGTAGCGAATCGGCTTTGTCGAGCAGGCGGGTTTCAAGCGGGTCTATGCGTTGCAAGATTCCCGTGATGTCGCGGTTAATGAGTTGCGGCAAGTCGAGGTAATACGCTCCGTTGCCGCGATCGATAGGGAAGCAACGGGCTTTTAGTCTTAGGGACAGAGCGCACAAGGGGGCGGGAGACAATTCTTTCGACTCAGTTTCTTTCGATTGCACAATTCGCGGCAATTCGGGCCCGGCGCCAACCCAACTCGGCACGGCGACCGACGTTAAGGGGAACCCCAAAACGGTCCAGGCGGTGCATAGCCGCGGAGCTTCGCCCGGCTTGACGCCCTCGACAATAAAAACCGAAGTCGAACTTTTTCGCGGGATGTAATCTCGAAAGGCTACCAACCGCGACGCGTCATGCGGCAGCTTGCTGGCTTCCACGCGAAGGTCGCGACCCGTCAAGGAGTGTTTCAGGCAGCGGCTGGCCTTTTTGATGAAAAACCGTGGGGTCAGGGTGTTGTCGGCGGCCGCTTGGGCGAAAAGTTTCTCGGCCGTGCGGTAACGGATATAGCCCATCCCGTCGTCCTTGCGACCGGAGACCGAGTAGTTCGAGCGGATAAGATATCCGGCCGGGGCCTGCTTGGGATCGCAAACATCGATCTTTTTGTAGCCGTGGTTATTCGTCTCGAAGTAAGCGGCGCCGCCCTGCGCGTCGATCACGCCGAAGTTGGCCTCTATGCCCATCGGCCGCGGCCACTCTTTTAACAGTCGTTCGAAGTCGTCGACCGTCGCACAGGTTTGCAAGGCGGCCTTCATTACCACGCCTTCTTGATCTTTTTTTTCGGTCTTGTCGTCCTTGGGCTTGAGGTTGTAGGAGGCCGAGTTCATCAGAGCGAATCCGGTCGCGTTGACCCCGGCCCAAACTTCGTCGCCCTCGGCGTCGTCGGTGTTCACCAGGGCCAGATATTCGTGCTTCCCGTCGGCGAACCACGCCAGCCGGTTCTGCTCGGCGCTGGTGTCTCGATGCTTCCACAACATGGGGCGTCCGTCGGGCGTACACCGCCCGCTGAGAACGGCCGTGGTGCAGGCCGAAAGTGTGGAGAAAGGAACGAGGCAAAAGACGAGCAAGCACGCGCGGCAAGTCATGGAGCGAAGCAGAGAGGTGTTCAGCGCGTCGC
>CAZISU010000999.1:0-2962 GCA_964541935.1 uncultured Planctomycetaceae bacterium
AGATCCTGGTGTACAACAAAAAGACGGACCTCACCCAGACCAACCAGATCATCGTCGACCTAAACGGCATGGGCGACGATATGACGTTGGAGGATCTTAGGGACGCGCTCAACGTCGTCGACGGTGTATCGGCCGAAATTACATCGAATCGCGGTTTGAAGATTTCCAGTACCGGAGCCAATCAGGAGATTGGATTTGGCGAAGACAGCAGCGGAGTTCTTGCCGCTCTGGGGCTGAACACGTTTTTCACCGGATCGAGTGCTCTGGATATCGGCATAAATTCCGACGTCAAGTCCGACCCCTCGCTTTTCGCCGCCAGTCGAGGCGGCATAGGCGCCGACACGGACACGGCCATCGATTTGGCCAATTTTATCGATCGCCCGCTGAGCACGAAAGATGATTCGACGTTGTCGTATCTCTATGATCGGATGGTCAGCGACGCTACCCAGGGCTCGACGGTTGCCAAGGCCGTTGCCGAAGGAACTCGCGTTTTCGCAATGACTTTACAGGGACAGAAATCCGCCACCAGCGGTGTTAGCCTCGACGAAGAAGCCATTAAAATGATGGCATATCAGCGTTCGTTCCAGGCTTCATCGAAGTTGATTGCCGCTTTAAACGAACTTTTTGATATCCTCGTCAGTATCTGATCATGACATCTATAATCGGTATCCCCACAACCCGTATCAGTAATAGCTACATTCAGCAACGCTTGCTGAGTCAGGTGCAGTTCGACCAGACCGAACTCTTCCGCTTGCAGACGCAATTGAGTACGGGCCGGCGATTCGAAGCGCCCAGCGAGGATCCAGTGGCTTCGATGCGGATTATCGACATCCAACGGCTGATCGAGAGGAAACAGCAGGTCCAAAGCAATGTAGATACCAACCAGTCGTATCTGCGTGCCACCGACGTTGCGCTCTCGGATATCTCAGGGCTGATAGCCGAAGTACGTGGAACAGCCCTCGGCGTACTGGGAACGACCGCCACCGACGTCGAACGACAGGCTGCCGCGCAGCAAGTCGACCAAATGATACAGCAGTTGGTCGACACGGGCAATCAGAAGTTTCGTGGGAGATATCTATTTGCCGGATCGGCTACGCAAGTTCGTCCCTTCGAGCTAACCGACTCTGGCGCGATCGAGTATCTGGGGAACCAGGGCAGTATCGAAAGTTATGCCGACCTCAACAGCTTGTTCAAGACCAACATGACGGGCGATGAGGCATTTGGGGCCGTTTCAGCGGTGGTCGAAGGTACGACCGACCTGCAGCCGGTTGTCTTGTATAATACGCGACTGGACGACATGTCCGGCGGAAACGGCATCAGCCCGGGCAGTATCAGCATCTCTGACGGAACCGAGACTACGATCATCGATGTCAGTTCGGCCGAAACCATAGGCGACATCGCGCAACTGTTGGTGTCAAACCCACCGCTAGGCAATAGCGTGGAGCTCGAAATCACTCCCCAGGGCTTCCGGCTGCGGCTTGCCTCGGGCGACCTAACGATAACCGACGTCGGCGGCGGGACCGTGGCCCAAGAACTCGGCATCCTCGAAGAAACCGGCGTAGGCACCAACTACGTCAACAGCCGCGATCTTGATCCGGTATTGCGAAATACGACCGCACTCGAAGATGCCTTTGGTGCAAAAGCCCAGGCCGTTATCAGATCCGGCGGGGGCGACAACGACTTTATCATCCACGCCCCTACCCAGGGCAATGCCTACAACGGTTTCGATGTCAGTTTTACCGACACGGCCGTGGCCGGCGCCGAAACCGTAACATACGACGCCGCGGCCAAAACGCTTGTTATCGGCATCAAAGCGGGCGAATCCACGGCCGCCGATATTGTGACCGCTATCAATAATGAAGCCACTTGCCCATTCACGGCCGAAGTCGATCCGCTCGACGATGTGGATGGAGGCGAGGGGTTCGTGACTCTTGCCGCCACCGCCACTACCGCGTATGGCAGCGGACAAGCGTTCGACAAAACATCCGGCCTGCAAATCGTAAACGATGGGACCACGCACGATGTGAGTTTCGCCACGGCCGAGACCGTCGAGGATCTGCTCAATACGCTTAACGGCATCGGCTCGGGAATGATGGCCGAAATCAATAATCAAAAAACCGGCATCAATATACATTCGCGTATCAGCGGCAACGATTTTATGATCGGCGAAAACGGCGGAACCACCGCCGCCGGCCTGGGCGTTCGGAGTTTCACGGGCAGTGTTTCTCTGCAAGAACTCAACTTCGGGCGTGGCGTCAATACACACCAGGGTACCGACTTTAGCATTACGCGCGCGGATGGCGTGGTGTTGGACATCGACATCGACACGGCTGAAAGTATTCAAGACGTTATCGATCTGATTAATGCCGCTCCGCTCAACGTCGATGGTGTGTTGGCTCCCGGAGTGGTAACCGCGCGATTGGCTGCCACTGGAAACGGCATCGAACTCGTCGACAATAGCCTCGGCGCCGGCACGCTGAGCGTCGCGCGCAGCCAGCTTAGCACGGCGGCCATCGACCTGGGGTTAATATCCGAGGGGCAGCAAGATGCCACGGCGGGTACGTCGAATGTAAGTGCTGCGGGAACATTTAACTTAGCCGGTGCCGACAACGATTTGCGCTTCAATGCACAGTTTCCCGGAACCTATGGCAACGTCAATATCATCTTCGAGGATACAGGCTTGGGAGCCGATTCCTGCACCTACGACGCGGGTGCAAAAACCCTAACCTTCGAAATTACCGCCGGCACGACCAACGCCAACAATATTATCACTCTGTTGGGTGGCAGCACGGCGGCCGGCCTCTTCACAGCCAGTTTGAGCACCACGGTCGACAACCCCAACTCCGGCCTGGGTGCCGTTCCGGCGACCGACGTCTGGATGACCAACGGCCAGCCGGAAGTGCTTACCGCAGACGCAGCAGAGCGGTGAAGAGGCCCTTTGTCTCTTGCGGGTTGGGGTCGT
>CAZISU010001000.1:0-2962 GCA_964541935.1 uncultured Planctomycetaceae bacterium
AAATTACCCTCGGCCGCTTGGCTTTCATCGTCGGCTTTCGTCTTACGCCCGCCGACCTTGCCGACCTCGTCCGAAGCCTGCATCAGCCCGTTGTGCATCCAGTATTTGGCCATGGGGCGGCCGTGGCACGATTCGCTCTGCGCGATTTCGTTTTCGTGATGCGGGAAGGCCAGATCGAGCCCACCGCCATGAATGTCGAACGTTTCGCCCAGCAGGTGGCGGCTCATGGCCGAGCACTCGATGTGCCAGCCCGGCCGGCCGTTGCCCCAGGGGCTGGGCCAGGAAGGCTCGCCATCTTTGGCCGATTTCCACAGCGCAAAATCGGCCGCCGAACGTTTGATGTCGGCCGTCTGGCCGCCCTCGCCCTGCACGGCGTCGAGCGAGCGCCCGCTCAGCTTGCCGTAGTCCTGGCACTTGGCCACTTCGAAATACACGTCGCCTTGTGATTCGTAGGCGAAGCCCTGCTCGACTAGCTTGGAAGTAAGATCAATGATCTCGTCCATGTTGTCGGTCGCCCGCGGGAAATGGTCGACCCCGTCGACGCCCATGGACCGCAGGTTGTTCATGTAGTCGTCGGTCATCTCGGCGGCCAACTCGGGCATCGACATGCCCCGCTGGTTCGACTCGGCGATAAGCTTATCGTCGACGTCGGTGACGTTGATCACAAACGTAACATCATAGCCGCTATATTCCAGGTATCGTTTCACCGTGTCGAAAATCACCGGACCCACCATGTGCCCGATGTGGCTGGGCTTGTAGACCGTGGGCCCGCAAAGATAGATGCCCACCTTCCCCTCCTCGACGGGCTGGAACTGTTCTTTGGACTTCGACAGCGTATTATATACTCGGATCATTTTTGAGGTATCAGGTTTGAGGTGATAGATTGTCTTTCTCCAAAAGCACGACGCACTGCGCCCCGATCGCTTCTTCCCGACCGACCGGCCCTACGCCCTCGCCGGTCTTTGCTTTCAAGCCCACCTGCTCGGCGTCGATCTTCAGGATCTCGGCCATCCGTCGGCAAATCTGCTCGCGGTACGGGCTCAATTTAGGGCGCTGGGCCGCTACGACGCAATCCAGGTTACAAATCCGCCAGCCGGCTTTTCGAACGGCTTCATACGCGATGGCCAGCATCTCGGCCGAATCACGACCGCGGTTGGCCGCATCGGTGTCGGGGAACATCTGACCGATGTCGCCCAAGGCGGCAGCTCCCAATAACGCGTCGGTTACGGCATGAAGCAACACGTCGGCATCGCTGTGGCCGGCCAACCCCCGCTCGTGCTCGACTTCGACCCCCCCCAGCCAAAGCGGCCGATCCGGGGCGAGACGGTGCAGGTCGGTTCCTAGTCCTATGCGTATCGAGTTGCTGCTCATGTACTCTTCAATCGGATTGTGACTTCACTCGTCAGCACACTTTATCCAAGCAGAAGATTATATCTAAAGCCCCCCAGAGCCACAACGCGAGTGCCCAATAGCAATTTTCGGGATTATTCGCGAACCATACTAACCCGAAACGCAAGCGAGGGCAGCGCGTTGTTTCCCCTTGCTTTCACGGTCCTCGCTTGCGCTTCGGGTTAGTATTTTAGTTCACACTAAAAAGCAAACGGGAGAGCATATTGAATACACCCTCCCGTGCTTGTGATTAAAATGGCGTGTGCAAACGACTACTTGCCCACTTTCGTCGGCTTGTAATCGTGCGCTCGCTTGCGAACGACTTTGGCCTCGATAATTTTGTCGGGCGTCGGCAGCGGTGGGGTTTTATCGGGATCGCGGCGTTGGATCTTCGCCATAACGTCCATGCCGTTCACAACCCGACCGAAGGCCGTATGTCGCCTGTCGAGGAAGCTGGTGGGCACAAATGTCAGGAAGAATTGCGAACCGCCCGTATCCTGTCCGGCATGAGCCATACTCAGTGTGCCGCGGAAGTGGTGGCGGAAGTTGGGCTGTTTGCATTCGCAGGGGATATTATATCCAGGGCCGCCCGTCCCGGTTCCCTCAGGGCAACCGCCCTGGGCCATGAACTGCGGCAACACGCGGTGGAAAGTCAGCCCGTTGTAGAATCCCTTCTCAACCAGCGAGACGAAGTTGGCCACGGCTTTTGGGGCTTCGTTTTCGAACAACTCGATTTCGATATCGCCCTTGTTCGTTTTCATCAGCACGCGGGGCAGGTCGTCGGCCTTGGCCTCGGCAGCACGAATCTTCTGCTCAGCGACCCAGGCGCTCTTAAGTGAACCTAAATCACCCAGAAAACGCTGACTCTCTTTGCTAAGCGCGCCGTTTTTGGCCGCAATTTTTAAATACTTTTCGGCCGTGTCCATCTTTCCGATCATCAGCGCGGAAAGCCCCGTCCAATCGTAGAGAAGGCCTTTCTTCTTCTGGATAATAAGGCCGATACGCTTCGATTTCTCTAAGCCCTCGTAGTTTTTGATTTGAAGATTCTTCGCCTCGAAAACCAACTCATCCTTACTCAAGCTTTGCATCTCCGCGGCTTGGGCCTCATCCGAGGGTTGATTCTTCATCAACACTTCGCCCAATCGATAAGCTTCCTCATAGTTGTCCATCTTGACATTGCCGTTGCAGCTTGCCAGCATGAATTTCTCCATTTCCTTGTTCTTGGGATCCTCTTCGTATGCAGCCTCGACAGCCTTTGAAAGCAACGGTTGAAGCTTCTGGCCTTCGGCGACCAACTCGATATAACTTTTCTTAATTTTCTCTTGTCCGGCAGCATCGGCCGAACCATATTTTTCGGCAAGCTGTCGAAGTTCGACAACGATCTTTTTCCATTGGGAGAAAACCTTCTGGAATTCTTGCAATTTCGGCCCGCCTGTTGGCTGAGCCACGGCAGCAGGGGCCGGGGCAGCTTGAGCGGGTACGGTTTTGGCATCTGCCGGGGCCGCAGCAGCAGGGGCCGGGGCAGCAGGGGCCGGGGCAGCAGGGGCCGGGGCAGCAGGGGCCGCATCTTGAG
>CAZISU010001001.1:0-2962 GCA_964541935.1 uncultured Planctomycetaceae bacterium
CGCCTTTGAGCCAATCCCAATCGTCAAACAGGTGTGCGATGATCTCGGGCACCGGGCCGACTTCCTGGATGGGCAGTTCGGCATAGCGGATGCCCTCGAAACCGCGCACGGGGATGACCTCGGCGTGGTCGAAGAGGCTTTCGATTTTCTGCCCGGTGACCAGTTCGACGACCGTGCGGATGGCGGCCTCCATCACGCCGCCGCTGGCGCCGAATATCACGCCCGAGCCGGTTGCCGTGCCAAAGGGATCGTCGAAATCCGATTTGGCCGAACTGAGCAGGTCGATGCCCGCCTCGCGGATCATTTTGGCCAGCTCGCGTGTGGTCAGCCCGTAGTCGATGTCCTTGAAACCGCTGTCGCACATCTCGGGCCGGTTGCACTCGAACTTTTTTGCCGAACAGGGCATCAAGGCTACCGTGACAATGTCCTTGGCGTGCAGGGAATTCTGTTGCGGGTAGTAAGTCTTGAGCATGGACCCGAACATTTGCTGCGGGCTTTTGGCGGTCGACAGATAGTCGAGATACTCGGGATAGAAATGCTCGATATACTTAACCCAGCCGGGCGAACAGCTTGTGAACTGTGGCAGGCGAATCGAATCGTCTTGGTCTACCAACGCTTTTTTCAAGCGCAGCAGCAGTTCCGTGCCTTCTTCGATGATCGTCAAGTCGGCGGCGAAGTTGGTGTCAAAAACCTTGTCGAACCCGCAGCCTCGCAAGGCCGTGTTCAATTCGTAGGTCATGGCCGTGCCCGGCTGCAGGCCGAAACACTCGCCGATGGCCGCGCGAGGACTAGGCGCGGTTTGGATAACAACGTGTTTGCTGGGGTCGTCGATGGCCGCCCAAACGTCGTCGGTCTGGTCATTGGCCCTTAGCGCGCCGGTGGGGCAGCGGTTGATGCACTGGCCACAATTTATGCAAACCACATCGGCCAGCGGCTTGTCCAAAAAGGTGCCGATTTTGACGCGGTCGCCGCGGTCGAATGCCTCGAGCACGCCCACCTCTTGCAGATCGATACACGTCCGCACGCAACGCCGACACAGCACGCACTTGCTCATGTCGCGGACCAGCGAGTGGCTCGAAGCGTCGGTCTCGTAGCGGGGCTCTGTCATCTTGCCGAAGCGGAACAGGTCGACCCCGTATTCGGCCGCCAGATCCTGCAGTTCGCAGTTCTCGTTACGCGTGCAGGTGTAGCACTCGCCATAATGGTTCGACAGCAACAGGTCGAGAATATGCCGCCGTGCGCGGCGGACCTTGGGCGTATGGGTTTTGACGGTAATCGACACCGAGATTGGGTAGCTGCACGCCGCTTGCAATGTCCGCTGACCCTCGATTTCCACCACGCAGACTCGACACACGCCAGCTAGGCAGAGGTCTTCGTGGTAGCAAAGCGTGGGTATGCGGATGCCGAGCTGGGCGGCCGCTTCGAGGATCGTGGTTCCCAGCGGGACCTCCAGCGGCTTGCCGTTGATGGTAACCGCAATATCCTTGCCGAGTTCCTTGGCCGCCTTGAGCATCTCGGCGGTGCGAGAACGCTGGCTGGCTGGAGCACGGGTTTGTGAAGCCGAAACCGGAGACTTGTCGTTCATAACTGCAAACCCTGGTTGAGAAGTAAATAATTAACAGAAGGCAACGAAGATAACGAAGGAGTGAAAGGAAATAATTTAAAAAATGAAACGCGTTAGCGGAACACTAATCCTCACTAATCTCCACTAATAAAAGCAAAATAATTAGTGTTAATTAGAGAAAATTAGTGTTCCCAACCAAAACCATGTTTTCACTCCCATCAAACTCCCTTTTCATTTCTCTTTTAATCAAAAACACTTCCTATCACTCTTTGTTCACTTCGTTACCTTCTGTAAAAAATCTTGTGTTTCAGTTAAGTGTGATTGATCATCCCGTTCGCACGCGGCCGAGTATTTCGTCTCGGAAATCTTTTACCACCGACAGAAACGCGCTGGGCGCCATCTGGCCGAGGCCGCATTTCGAGGCCAGTTGCATGGTTTCGCCCAGCGAGCAAAGTTCTTTCAGGTATCGCATGGGACACTCGCCACGTTCGAGCATCTGCACACCTTCGAGCAACTTGGGCACGCCGTCGCGGCAGGGCGTACACTGGCCGCAGGATTCGTCGACGAAGAACTCTAGAAAATTCCCCGCCACACGCAGCATATCGCGCCCGGGTCCGAAGACAATGACCGAGCCGCCGGTGGGGATGTCTTCATAGGCGATCGTGCGGTCGAATTCCGCTTTGGGCACGCACACGCCGGCCGCGCCACCGATCTGCACGGCCTTGGCGTCCAGCCCGTCGACCTCTTCGAGTAGCTTGCGCACCGATATGCCCAGCGGCAACTCGTAAACGCCCGGCCGGCCGCAATCGCCCGATACGCTGAATATCTTGTGCCCGGCCGATTTCTCCGTGCCGTATTTTCGGAACCAAGCGGCGCCGTTGGCTAAAATGCAAACCACCCAGGCGAACGTCTCCACGTTGTTGACAATCGTAGGGTTGCCCAGATACCCGGTATCGATCGGAAACGGCGGGCGGTTGCGCGGCTCGCCCCGTTGCCCTTCCAGCGATTCGATCAGGGCCGTTTCCTCGCCACACACATACGCCCCCGAGCCCATGAAAATCTCGATGTCGAAATCGATCTCCGCATTGCCGTCACCATTGCCTTCGCCGTTGCGGCCCAACAGCCCGTCCTTGCGTCGTTGTCGGATGACTTCCATCAGGTGCGGACGCAAGTATGTATATTCCGAGCGGAGGTAGACAATGCCGTGTCGTGCGCCGATCACGCCTGCGGCGATGGTCATGCCCTCGAAGACCATGTCGACGAATTTTTCCAGAATCACGCGGTCCTTGAACGTGCCCGGCTCGCCCTCGTCGGCGTTGCAAATCACGTATTTTTTGTTTCCTTCGGACTTGGCGGCCAGATCCCATTTCAAACTGGTGGGGAAGCCGGCTCCGCCGC
>CAZISU010001002.1:0-2956 GCA_964541935.1 uncultured Planctomycetaceae bacterium
AGCCGCTCGCCTCGCAGATCCTCCAGCGTCTTGCCGGTCATTTGGAAGCGTTTTAGCATTGATCGACCGCAATTTACAAAGGCCTCGCGCTCAAAAAGCCCCCGGGGGATGGGCAAATCGCACTCGACTGAGCCCGAACGCTTCGTGCCGTCGATACTTACGGCCACTCGAACCCCGCGACGCTTGCAACTTTCGACGGACTCGAAAAGCTCGGGCAGGCTGAACGACTGCGCGCCGTATAGAATCGCCTGGGTATGGCTGTAAGGCGGGTCGCAGTAAACCATATCGCCCGGCTGGGCACGTTGCATCGATTCGCGATAATCCATCAGCGCGAAAGTCGTGCCGGCCGTTCTTGTCCGCCATTGGTCGACGCGGTGTTCGAAGCTCTGCGGCGAAATCGGCCGATGCACGCCGCAAGGCGTGGACATGTGCCCGTCGGCTTGACGGAAACGCACCACGCCTCCGTAGCAACTACGGCAAAGGAACACGAGGTCGGCCCCGTTGGGCTCAGCGTTGTATGAGGCTTTGATCCGCTCGTAGATTTGCTTTTTGTCGCCGTCGGCCAGGCGGTCATGGCGATCGGCGTACCAATGTTTGAGCATTTCGGGCGAATCCCGAAGCGCCGACCAGATTTCCATCAAGGGCGCGAAAACATCCGTGGCGCGGGCGACCTTTGGCGCAAGTGTGGCAAGAACCGCGCCGCTGCCGAGAAACGGTTCGTGATAAACGCCGAAATCTGGCGGGAAATACGAGATAATCTCGTGGGCGAAGCGTTGCTTGTTGCCGACCCACTTCAGCAGTTGTAGCTTGAAGGGGGCGGCGGTAATTTTTTGAGCAGATTTGGTTGGATGCATCCTTGCAATTGACATTTTCAACCGGTCGCCAGCCCGGCCTGGCGCATGCGATTTCTGGCGCGGCTCAAAAGCGGCCCAATGCTGTTTTCCGACATGCCCACGGCAACGCTGATCTCGAAATAACTCTTGCCCTCGATGTGATACATGCGAACCACCTGTGCCTCGGTGCCCGGCAGGATACCCAAAAGACGTTCGACTTTCTCTTGGTCCTCGATACGCTCTTCCAGTTCGTTACCGCTCGAACCAGCAGCGCCGCCGCCGAGCGAAGCGTCGTCCAGGCTGGACGCCGTTTTCCGTTGTAAGATCTGCTTGACCACAATACGCCGGGCAATCACGGTAAGATAGGTAGCCAGGGAGCTTTGTCCGCGGAAGCGTCGTAAAACGCCAAAATCGTCTTTGATAATGCTCAGAAAAACCTCGGCGCAGAGATCGTCTCGATCTTCGGGCGCAAGGCGCACGCTCCGCGCACGGGCCGTATGATCGACCACATGGATTATCAGGCCCATGAAGCGATCGACGAAATCTTCCCAAGCCCTCGGCTTTTGGTGCAGACAACGTTTTAACAGATTGCGATCAATTTCGGAGAGTGCCACGCCGTCAATCCTCAAATTGTTGGCCGTGCTAAGTGGGGACGACCAACCCCACGTACATAATGAATTGTAAAAGAGATCACCGAACGAAGCAAGCCTGGTGAGCGTACACCTAGTCCTGAGGTGGTAGTGTTTTAGAGAGGAAAATGTCGTTATTTCGGCTGATTATCGGCAAAATAAGCGTATTTTATCCGGCACGACTCTGCTCGACATTTTCATCATGACGCGCGACTGAAGCATCGAAATCGTCGGCGAGAACAGATTTCGCCGCCTTTGTGCCGCCTATTTCGCTTAGCCCACTAAGCCAAACCACCCAGCTTTTGTATTTGGGATTATTTAACTTTTGCGCCAGCATGGGGCTTCGCTTGGGATGAAATGGTTTGCGAATCAGTCGCATGTGAGCCTCGCGTGGCGTGCGGCCACCCTTGCGGACATTGCACTTGAGGCAGGCACACACGATGTTTTCCCAGGTATCTACGCCTCCGCGGCTGCGTGGGATAACGTGGTCGAGACTTAGCTGGCTGTAAGGTAGTCGCCGTCCACAGTACTGGCAGCGGTGGCCGTCGCGAGCAAGCACGCCGTGGCGATTGAGACGAACGGCACGTCGCGGCATGCGGTCGTAGAAGAAGAGGCGGATTACGCGTGGAACCTGGATCTCGAACTTGACAGCTCGGAGCCAGTCGTCGTGCGGAGATTTGTCGTCGGCCCGCAATTCGCTGATTTCGCGCCAGCAGTCGAAGCTGTAGTTTGCGTAAACACCTTCTTCCAGGTGGATGACTTCGGCGTTTTGGCTAGCGAGAAGTCCGAAGGCTCGTCGCACACCCACTATATGGACGGCCATATAGAGGCGGTTCAGGACCAGCACGCTGGCCTGCAGTGCTTCGGACCTAGCTACTGTCGCCATGGAATAATCTCCCTGAACGCGAACGCTAGCCAGCCCATTTTCACATGGGCAGCATACATATTGTACCTAAAGTTTGCTCTGGCCACCATAGGTTGAGGAAAGCGACTTTTTTGCAAAACATCTCATTTTCGCCGATCCAGGGTAAAATAAATGTTGTTTTCCCCGAGAACAAGGGGTGAAAAGCCGTGATTTTCTCCTTTCGACGCTCACAAAACGCTAAAAATGCAAAGGACGCCTTGCAAGGTTCCAGACCAAGCCATTAGGATGGAGTTTGTCGGAAACGATTTTGAAACTTACTGCAGGTTTTCCACTGCCGGGACATTAATGTCTTGATGAGTTTTGAAACCGGGCCGAAAAAGTGTCTTTTATCTTCTCGTTTTCTGCGTTCGCTACCTTCGCATGGAGGAGTGGGTTAATGCTTCGATATCGTTGTGATTTATGCCATCGTGACCTCGACCCGGAGGAAGATCTGCGCTATGTGGTCAAGATGGAAGTCTACGCCGCCTTCGACCCGATGGCTAATGAAGAGGAAAGCGACGATCGCAATCATCTACAGGAAATCCAGGATATTCTAGAGCAGCTAGACGACGACGATAGCGACCAGATCG
>CAZISU010001003.1:0-2954 GCA_964541935.1 uncultured Planctomycetaceae bacterium
CGTTTAGGGTATCTTGGCCGACATGAGTTATTGGAAAAACAAAGTCGTGCTGGTAACCGGCGGGTCGAGTGGCTTGGGGCGGGTGATTGCTCAGGCGTATTGCGATGCTGGGGCTCGGGTGGCTATCGCCGCGTTGGAAGAGGATGCGGTGCGGCTGGCTGCGGAGGAGATGACTGCGGAAACGGCTGGCGATGCGAGCGGGGATGAAAAACGCGAGGTGCTGGGGGTTCAGGCCGATTTGACGCGTCAGGAGGACGTGGATCGGCTCTTCGAGCAGGTCGTCGAGCGGTTTGGGCGTCTGGATGTTTTGGTAAACAACGCCGGGCGTACCGATCGCGGCAAGGTTCTCGATATCACACCGGAGCAGTTTCAGGCGGTTTTTGAGCTGAACTTTTTGGCCACCGTGCGTTGCACGCGGGCGTCCGTGCCACACTTATTAAAACAAGCCGGTCACGTTGTGAATATCGGCTCGCTGGCTGCCAAATCGGCGGCCCGCTGGGTGGGCGCTTATCCGGTGAGCAAGTTCGCCGTGGCCGCCTATTCACAGCAATTACGGCTGGAACTGGGCCAAGAGGGTTTGCACGTCTTATTGGTATGCCCCGGCCCGGTGGCCAGAAAAGACGAGCGGCTCTACCCGCTGGCAGGTCTGGAAGACATTCCCGAATCGGCCAGACGACCGGGCGCGGGGGTTAAGACCAAGGCCATCGACCCGCAGTGGCTGGCCAACGCGGTGCTTCGGGCTTGCGAGCGACGACGTCCGGAACTGGTGGTGCCCGGCAAGGCACGCATTCTTTTCGCGTTGTCAGCGATTTGGCCACGGCTGGGCGATTGGATAGTTCTACGCAAGACGTAACGCCCCTCGCTTGCGTTTCGCACTTAGTATAGGTTCACGAATCACCCCGCATGTACCCTTGCCGACGGGTGGCCGGATGCATATATTGGCGTGTGCAATTGCTCCACGATTTTGATAAATACGCAAATATCCCACACACTCAAATACCCCCACATCTATCTACTGGAGACCATACCATGGCAGGCTTTCCCGACATTCAAAAGATCCAATACGAAGGCCCCGCTTCGAAAAACCCCCTGGCCTTCCGGCACTACAACGCGGAAGAACTGGTGGAAGGCAAATCGATGCGGGAGCACCTGCGTTTCAGCGTGGCCTATTGGCACACGATGCGGGGCACGGGGGCCGATCCGTTTGGCGGCGGAACCATGATCCGGCCCTGGGATACGGGTGACGAGTCGGTCGAAAACGCCCAAAACCGCGTGCGGGTGGCGTTCGAGTTCATGGAAAAGTTGGGCGCCGATTTCTTCTGCTTCCACGACCGCGACGTCGCGCCCGAGGGCAAGACACTGGCCGAAAGCAACCGTAACTTCGACGAAGTCGTGAAGGTCATTAAGGAAGAGATGGAGCGTACGGGCATCCGCCTGCTGTGGGGCACGGCCAATCTGTTCAGCAACCCCCGCTACATGCACGGGGCGGCCACGAGTTGCAACGCCGACGCATTCGCCTACGCCGCGGCCCAGGTTAAGAAGGCCATGGAAGTCACCAAGGATCTTGGCGGCGACGGCTATACTTTCTGGGGCGGTCGCGAAGGCTACCAGACGCTCTGGAACACCGACATGAAACGCGAGATCGACCACCTGGGCATCTTCATGAACATGGCCGTCGACTACGCTAAAGAGATCGGCTTCGGCGGGCAATTCTACTTTGAGCCCAAACCGAAGGAACCGACCAAGCACCAGTACGATTTCGACGCGGCCAATTGCATCAACTTCCTGCGCGCCTACGGTCTGGAAGACCATATCAAGCTCAACATCGAGACCAACCACGCCACGCTGGCCGGCCATACGGCCGAGCACGAACTGGAATACGCCGGCATGCAAGGATTCTTGGGCTCGGTCGACGCCAACACGGGCGACCTGCTGCTGGGCTGGGACACCGACCAATTCCCAACGGACGTTTATCTGAGCACTAAGATCATGCTGGCATTCATGAAGTACGGCGGTCTGAAGCCCGGCGGTGTGAACTTCGACGCCAAGGTGCGACGCGAAAGCTTCGAGCCGGTAGACCTGTTCCATTCGCATATCGGCGGCATGGACACTTTTGCCATGGGCCTGAAAATCGCCGCCGCGATCCGCGCCGAGGGAGAACTCGACAAGCTGGTCTGCGAACGTTACGGCAACTGGGACACCGGCATGGGCGCCAAAATCGAGTCCGGCAAGCAGAGTTTCGGGTCGCTGGAAACGTACATGCTAGAGAAAGGCGAAGCCGAAGCCAACAAGAGCGGCCGCCAAGAGGCGTTTGAGAATCTGGTTAACCGCTACGTGTTCTAACATAAGCACCAATAATGTTTGAGATACGTCAAGACTCCCGGTACGGTAAACGGCCTATTGATATTGCAGTCGATGCGGCATTTATCGTGCCGGGCGTTATTGCCCTGTTCGCTTCCCAACAGGGTGGCGTGTCTAGCAGTTTAAGCACCGGCGTTGCAATCGTCATATTTTTATTGTGCATGTTTGGATTATTCCTAACCGCGATTTATCGCCGATTTTTTGCTTACCGATGTCCCGATTGCGGAAAGCGAATCCGCAAAGCAAACATCGGACCTTCTCCCGAGAGATGGTTTATATACATCTGCCCACAATGCAATATTCGCTGGGAAACCACCCTGCGTCTGGGCTTCGGCCGGGGAAAGAACAATAAAGGTAATTGGTGATTTCCTGTTTCAGATAAATCAACCAGTGTCTAACATCACACGAGACCAACGCGGTGGCGATGAGGAACAACCAAAATTTCATCGTTCGCAAAAGACAGCCCGGCGGAGCAAGGCAGGGGAGTGGAGTTGGATGGCTGGCGCACGCTGTTTGCGATTTACCTGAGGCCGAGCTAGAAAAGCTGCTTGAATGTCCGGACGCATTGCTGTGGGCGAATCTCGACCGACCGG
>CAZISU010001004.1:0-2954 GCA_964541935.1 uncultured Planctomycetaceae bacterium
GATTTTATTGCTGTTCCCGGCGTGGACAGCGACGGTCGAAAGATCATAAGCTCGATAACGGCCGAAACGGAAAAAGACCGCGACGGAGAACTGGTTTGGAAAGCCGGCGGAGTGCCGGCAACCGTCAGCGATACCACCACGAGGATCAACTGGTTCGGCCGCGACCCCGACTGGAAAGACGAAGTCGGTTTCCGCGGCAAGCGGGACGTCGAGAGCCCCTTTGGGCAGTGGATCCGCATGGATGTGATTTGCGAGGGATCGCGTATCACGATCATGGTCAACGGCGTGGTTGTGAACAAGGGTTTCGACGCCACGACAACCGCAGGACCGATTCTCGTACAGACCGAAGGCGCCGAGATATTCGTCCGCCGCTGGGAACTCTGGCCGCTGGGCAAATCGCCGAAATAGGCCCTTCGACAAAACCAGTCTCATACAAACCTCAATCACCAAAACGGAGAAAATCACCATGTTGTCACCACTAACTCAAAACGGCCGTTTATCGACGGCACTGGCCATCGCCTTGCTCACGCTGGCTTTTTCGACGTCAACCGCCCAGGCTGATAAGAAATGCGACGCCAAAGTCATCACTCCAAAAGACGGCGTGATTAAACTCTATAACGGCCGCAACCTCGACGGCTTGAGCACGTGGCTCAAAGACGCCAAACACGAAGACCCCCGCGACGTCTTCTCGGTCAAGGACGGTATCCTGCAAATCACCGGCGACGGGTACGGATATGTACGCACGAACGACCGCTACCGTGATTACCATCTGGTTATCGAATTCAGATGGGGTAAGCGGACTTGGAAGCCGCGCGTGGATCGCGCCAAAGACTCGGGCGTACTGGTCCATTGCATCGGACCCGATGGCGGTTACAGCAACACCTTCATGGCAGGTATCGAGGCCCAGATTATCGAGGGCGGCGTGGGCGACTTCATCGTCTGCTCGGGCAAAGACACCGATGGCAGTAATATCCCCGTCGCGCTTTCGGCCGAAACCCGTAAAGATCGCGACGGCGAAAAAGTCTGGCACGCCGGCGGCGAAAAAGTCACCATCCCCGGCGGACGCATCAATTGGTACGGCCGCGACCCCGACTGGAAAGACGTCATCGGTTTCCGCGGCAAGGAAGACGTCGAGAGCCCCGGCCAAGAGTGGACGCGCATGGACGTAATCTGCAAAGGCTCGACGGTTACAATCCTCGTCAACGGCGTACTCGTAAATAAAGGCTTCGACGCCTCGACCACGGCGGGCCAAATTATGGTCCAAACCGAAGGCGCCGAACTCTTCGTTCGCCGCTGGGAACTCTGGCCGCTGGGCAAAACGCCTAAATAGTCGCGGACCAGCAGCCCGTTGAAAAAGTGTGCCACTGCTGGCTTGTCCAGCAGTGCTTTTCCGGACGTCCCAAACTCCTCATCTTCACATGACTCGCCTCTGCCCACAAAACTGCTCTTGAACCGACCGCCGCTTTCGGGTACAAGCCCGCGGTCTACATTTCAGAGATTGTTTTTCGGTTTGCCGAGATTAACCCTTCGCCTCTTTTGGCTAGGAGGTTTTGAGTTATGCGCCGCTGCTTTATTCATTTCGTGTTTGTTTGTGCCACGCTTTTACCGCCAGGCCTCATTTGCCCCAGCGCAGCGACCGACGCGGCCGAGCTGACGTTCCCCTACAAGGCCTACATTTCGGCCGACGACGTCTACGTCCGTAGCGGGCCGGGCCGAAACTACTATCCCACCGACAAACTCCGGGCCGGGCAGGCCGTGGAGATTTACCGCCACGATCCGGGTGGATGGTACGCGATTCGACCGCCCAAGGGCAGCTTCACCTGGGTTTCCAGCCGATTCATCAGCCGCGGTCGCGACGGACTGGCCGAGGTCAGCGGCCGAGAGGTGGCCGCCCGCGTGGGGAGCCGTTTTAGCGATATCCGCGACGTGATCCAAGTCCGCCTCAAAGAAGGCGAGGTCGTCGATCCGCTGCCTTCCTCGGACATGCAATCGCGGGCCGCGGGGCAAGACGCGACCAAATGGACCAAGATCGCCCCACCGGCAGGCGAATTTCGCTGGGTACACGGAAAATTCATCGACTCCAACTACCCCAAAGACGGAATCCGTAAGGCACCGCCCGGCAACAGCCCCTTGATACAACAGTCCTCCGCAACTGCGGGCCGTTCGAGTCGTCAAACCCAGCAAGCCCAAGCTAATCGAGACCAAGCTGAGCGGACCCAACCTGATCGGGCGCGACTGAATCAAAGTCGTTTACAATCACGCACCGCTCCTGCGGCAATCTCGCCCGACGAATTCCAAGAGCGCATCGACTCCGCCGAACTGGAACTTTCGGTAATGGTGGCCGAAGAGCCCACCGCCTGGCAGTTCGACGAATTGACCTCCGAGGCCCAGTCACTTTTGAACCGTTCGGAAACGGCCCTGCAACGCGGCAGGGCAAGAATCCTGCTGGGCAAAATCGACCGCTTCGCCAGCATCAAGCAGCGCCACGCCGCAGTCAACTCGCTTTGGGACGACACCCAACAACGCAATGCCCACCTGGCCGATCTTCGTCGTCAACATGAAGCCGGACGCCCACGGGTTGCCGCACGGAGCCCCGCCGCCAACGCACGTTTCGACGGCCAGGGACGACTCACACGAGTAGTCTCGCCCAAACGAGGAGCACCGCGCTACGCCCTGGTCGACGACGCCGGCGACGTTCGGTGCTATGTGACACCGGCGCCGGGCGTCAACCTGCGACACTACGAACAACGCCTCATCGGCGTGAACGGCGCACGTGGATACGTGCCCGAACAAAGGGCCCACCACATCATGGCCCAGCACGTCAATATCTTGGAAGCCGCGCCGACCAAACTCCGCTAGCAATACGCCAACCGACGCGACAATCTCTTGCGAAACATCGAAATCAAAGCCCGCTTGGCCGACCTGCGGGCAGCCGAGAAAACGGCCGAAAAAAT
>CAZISU010001005.1:0-2948 GCA_964541935.1 uncultured Planctomycetaceae bacterium
GCTTGGGCGGACCATTTCCCCCGCTGCCTGCTTAACGGCAGACCCCTTGGGTGATTAGGAATGGCCGAGAGGGGGCTTGACTACGGGGGTGAGTTTTGGCATCATGTGAATAGTGGGGAAGGTGGGTAGCGAGAAGCTGCGGTTCGGATTCATTGTCCGAGCCGGGTTTTCGAGCATCTGCTTTCCTTCGATTTACTGATGTTCCTATGTTTTGTTCTGATGTTAACGCGGCGTCGTGGTCGATTCTCGGTGTTAAGAAACAACGTTGAGAGACGACCATTAAACGACACAGGCCGCAAGTTAGGTCGGTTCTAGGTTTTTTACGAACCGCGCAGTAGCGCAAAAGGCAGTCCCATGCGTAACTTTATCGCCACAATTTCCACAACGACCACATTCGCCACAATTACAGGCACGGTCCGGAATTTGATCAGCGGTACGGGTACGGGACTTTTGCGCGCTCTATGTGATGCGCGGTTAATTCTTAAACGGCTCGCTAAGCCGGTAGCTGGAGAAATGGTAGCGGTACGTGTATATCGCCGCCGTCCGGTTACGGGTCGCCCGATGTCCATGCAAATGCATCAGCATTCGTGTTCATCCGGGCATTGGAGTGGGTCCTGGTCCGAGTCAGCCGTCATAGACAACAGATTCTAATCTCAAGAGAGAACAGAATCAAAAAAGTCTGACGACTGAATAACGGACCTCCCGCTTCCTCCGGCGGCCGAGGGCGTTTCGCCTTGGCGCGATTCACCTGGCCTTTCCCGGATTTTGCCCGCGGCGAGCGTTTCAATGCTGTATTTATCCCGCCTAGAAATATGTGAAAGAATTTTTAATAATCATGCAAGCTACATTACAAAACCCGACTGACGAAAAAACAGAACTGGATCAACTGGTAATCGACGCCCAGGCGGGTGACCAAGCGGCATTTGAGCAATTGGTCATCCGCTTCGAGGGCGTTGTTTTCGCCACGGCCTACCGCCGCCTGAACAACCGGGCCGACGCCGAGGAGCTTTGCCAAGAGGTCTTCATGCAGGCGCTGCGGAAGTTGCACCAACTGCAAGACCCACGCTGCTTCGGCGGCTGGCTGCGTTCGATAGCGGCGCGGATGGCCATCAACCGGGCCGTACGCTCGAAGCCCATGTATACGGCCGAGCCACGCTCGATGGAAGGTGATTGTGTCGAGTACGAGACGCCGCTGTCGGCGATGCTTTCGCAAGAGCGACGCAGCCAGGTCCGCCAGGGCTTGGGCCGACTGCGCGAACTCGACCGCGACACACTGATGGCGTTCTACTTCGACGGCCAATCGCTGATCGAGATGAGCGACCAGTTCCAGTCGCCGGTAGGAACGATCAAGCGGCGTCTGCACGTTGCCCGCAAACGGCTCGCAAAGGAACTCGCCACGGTGGCAACAGCCTGATCGAGTCTACTGTACATATTTCCGCCTCTCAACACACCCAGTGCCAGAAGCTAGATTATAGCAACCGTCACTGTCGGCGGCCTATTAGATACTCTGTTGAATTGGAGAAACACAATGAAGACGGAAACATATTTGGACATCACTGTCCAGCCGGGTAAATGGTACGTTAGCAGGATACATCCATCTTGCTGCGGATCCAGCGTTGACGACGAGGAATCGATGCGAAAATCGATTCTTGTCGGTCCTTTCGACAGCGACATGGAAGCTGAGGCCGCGCAGACGTCTTTGGATGATCCTGGAAACAGCACCGTCTGGGAAGGCTAACTCGGCCACGGCTTTGAGAATAGAGTAAAATACACGGGCGAAAAAAAGGCCGCCGTCGGAATAATTTTCCGGCGGCGGCCTTCATAGTTTTTACGAAAGACCTAACAAGGTATCGGCTTACGGATTGTTAGATACTACGCCGATTCGTTCTTCCTCTTCTTCCTGGATGATAATTCGCGGCGTAACCATCATCATCAGGCTCTGCGTTTCGCGACCGATGGCAACGTTGCGGAACAGCCGGCTGACATAGGGAATCTTGTCGAGCATGGGCGTTCCGAACTCGTTGCGACCTTCGCTAAGTCGCTTGATGCCGCCGAGCAGAACCGTGCCGCCGTCGGGAACGCTGACGGTGGTGGTAACGGTCACGAACGAGTAGGTTGGCAATTGCACCGTAGAAGCTACTGTGTTATTGCTCGTGACGTTATTGACCTTGGTGGAATCGTCCGGCGTGGTTTGCGGACCTTCTGTGGAAGTGTCGGAGGTCGACGTTGTTTGGCCTGTGAAGCTGAAGGTGTCGACGGTGCCGATACTGCTGAAGAAAGGCACGACCGTGAGTCGCACGAAGCGACGGTCGGCCGAAACCACAGCCTGCACTGTTAGGGATGTTCCTTCGGAAAGGATCACGATGACCGGCTGTTGTGCGACGGCGAAGTCGCCCACGACCGGGACAAGGCCCATGACGAACGGTTTTTGCGAAGAGTCTGACACGGTGGCCTGTTGGCCGTTGAAAAGCGTGACCTTGGGAGCCTGCAAAACGTTAGTTCGTTTGTCGCCCGAAGCGGCATTAATGAAGAAGTATGCTTCGATGTCGCTGAGGATGGCAAAGCCCAGAGATGCTCCGGCACTGGCGTCGAATCCACCGAACTGCGGAATAGCCAGCCCGTAGCTGTTTTGCGTGAAGGGGATATCGAGGTCGGCCGAGAAGATACCGGGTGCCGACATACCGACGACCACGCTACGGTCGTTATCAACGTCAGCCGTATTGCGATCAGGATCGAGCGTGGTGTTCTGCTCGGTGCCAGTTGTAGTGGTACTGGTAGTGGTGCCGGTGGTGGTATCGTCTTCAGCGTCGTCGATAACTCGTCCAAACACCTGATAGGCGCGGTCGATTCTATCGTCGATATCGAAGTCGAAGTCGACGCCGATACGCTCGAAGAAGTTGTCGTTAAGAGTGATGGAGCGGACTTCAATGGTAACTTGCAGGTCTTGC
>CAZISU010001006.1:0-2945 GCA_964541935.1 uncultured Planctomycetaceae bacterium
ATGTTCTTGGCGATCTCGCGTTTCACCGTTCGGCCGGGCACCGTATGCATCAGCTTGGCCAGCTTGTCGGCCTCGACGATCCGCTCTTGGTCCGACTTCAGACTGTAACGATCCGGGTATTTTATTGTTGCAATCTGCCGCCGGGTCGGGCGACGTTCCTCATAAGCGGCCCAGAACTCGGCAATACGCCGCTCGGCGCTTTCCAGCACCAGTCCGATATACGATAGCCCTGCTTCGAGCCCCTGGTTATCCATCTGCTTCGACTCGGCCGAAACGCGGGTCGCAAGGTTCACCACGGCCAGGTTGACCAGCTTGCGAACGTCTTCCTCCAACTTCGCCTGGAGTTTTAGCGACGCTTCGAGCGGTTCCGACGGCGGCGCGATAAACGCCGGCGCGTTGGCCTTGATGTCGTATGCTCGACCTTGAGTGGAACCCACCTTGATGTCCGTGTCGGCCGCGCCCTGACCGCCCTGCGTGGCCGTGCCATCAGCGCTGGCCGCAACTTTCAAGTGCCCGCCGACCGCCCGGAGGTCGCGCTGTTCGATGTAGAACGGGAAATTGGCCTTGAGGGCATGGTTGACGTCGCTGGAGCCGAGATTCAATAACGCGATCTGGTGTTGGCACACGTCCTTGATGAGACTGTCGCCAATGTCGAGCATCACGAAGGGGATGCGGTCCAGCTCGAGCTGCACGGGGCCGGCCGTGTTACCGTCGCGGTCAATCGGCTTGCCGCTGGTGTCGTAGAGCTGCAAGTTGACCTTGCCCGTCGCCGGGTCGATCCACAGCAGCCGATAGCGCTGAAAGGTTTGTGTGGGCAAGCCCGTCCGCTCGTCGCAGTCGAGGCAAGAGTCCCGCAACAGCAGCGATTGGAACTCGGATGGCTCTTCCGGTTTCGAGCAGGCCCACGACAGAATGTCTTCCACCTGATAGCTGTACAGATACGGCCGCCGCCCGCTGGCATCGGCCAGTGTGCCGATCCCTTCGACGACCGGGTGGTCTACATACACGCCCACGCGGCCCATCACCAATAGATCGGTCAACACCTTCATGCCCAAAAAGGCGGTCATTGTCAAACCGCGACGATCAACACCGCCATCCAGCCCGGCCACGGCTCGCATGTAGGCACCACTGCCACCGGTCCGCAGCACGTCGTTCATCCGCTGATAAATAGAATTGCGGATGTCGTTCACGGCCGCTTTGGCAAAGGCCGGGATCGGCGTCACCGTCCTGCGGCTATTGAAATCGCCTTGCTCTTCTCGGGCGCTGAACTGTTCCAGATACTTGTCACGGAATTCGTCCCCGCCGCGGTAGGTCACCCGCCACTTGGCCCAGTCCGACATGCAAGACAGGTAGTTCGGGTGCCGACTGTCGATGATATTATTGGTGGGCTGTTTCATGAATGACTCGTTACAAGAACGACTTGATATCTTGATTAGTCTCTCGGGCCGCTACCAGCGGCAGGGCGATCTCGGCGTAGGTTCGGGCGTGGGCAAAATGGTCGGGGCCGGTCGAAACGAACGTGGCCACAACGTTGCCGCCACTTTTGGCTTGTTTGTCTTTCGTTGAATCCTTCTTCTCTCGCTCGTAGGTGCGAACCGGCGCTTTCAGGTGTTCTTGATATTCGCGCGAGACATCACGGGGCAGAACGATCCGACGCGGTTGCCGTAATCTGCCCAGCGATGCACTCAGCCAGTTGGTCCGATCCACCGTAGCCAGCGGCGCCCCATCGCCGTCGTCGGTGATCGAGATCTCTTTGGCGGTTACACCCCGCCGATAGCGGCACAGCCACACGTAGCCGGGGAACCGCTTGGCGAACCGCCGCGCTTCCATCGGCCAGGGGTCGGCGTCGATCACACAGGCCAGCACTTGCCATTCCCGCATCAGTTCGTCGAGCCGTTGGTCCCATTCGTTTTCGTAAAACTTGCCTTCCCAAAGGACCTTGGCCGTGGCCGCCACGTTCAAGTCCTGCGAGTAGCGGTCGAAGAACCACTCGCAGATTTCCACGTACGACCATTTTCCCTGGTCGACGCCCATCGTAATGATCCGCTCGCCGCCCATCTCCGGCCGTGGGTCGTCCTTGGTGTGGTTGCGGATGCACGCCTGCAAATCGTCGTCGGTGACCTTGGCTCCATCGCCAATGAATGGAACGCCGAGTTTCGAGTTGTGGAATTCTTTGTTGGCCAGCTCGTCGCCAAAACCGCGGAAATAGGCAACCACCAGTTCGCCGGGCGTGACCGTGAAGCTGTACAACTGATTGATATGAAACCCACGAATATCCGGGTTGGCATTCTTCGCCATTGCGTTCCACGTGCCCGTGCCCAGCCAATCGGGCTTCGTCTCGTGAACGAGCTTGTGCTTGCACTGCTTGCACTTGAGGAACGATTCGTGACAGCGAATGTCGGCCACGTGTTCCCCGATGATCTCCACGCAATCGGGCCACACGAACTCCGTCCACCGCGAGCAGCACGGGCACTGAAACACAAAATGCTCTTGCGTGCTCGTCATGTAGAGCTTGTGGATGCCGTAGTTGGGGATGGTCGGCGTCGAGATGCCCCAAACGTGCATGTGAACCTGACCCGAAAGCCGCTCCAAAGCCAGCCAGATTTGTTTTTGATCCATCTCGTCTACTTCGTCGAGGAATAATTCCGAGACGGGAATAGACTTCAAGTTGCTGTCGCCGCGCGAGCCGCGGATGTAGAGCGTGTTGGCGCCGGCCTGTTTCAGGTTGACCGTGTTGGTGTCCGTGAAAATATCGGCCAGCTTGGGGCTCAGCGCCAACGCCGTGGCAAACCGGGCTTTGCTGAAATCGCTCGCGTTCAGGGCAGTTGGCAAAACGTAGAGCACGTCGCGCCTCAGCTTGTCGAGCACGTAGAGCGCCCGGTTGATTGCTACCTCCGTTACCCCGGCCTGCGCCGACTTCATGGCGTAGTTGAACGACGCGCTGG
>CAZISU010001007.1:0-2937 GCA_964541935.1 uncultured Planctomycetaceae bacterium
GTGGATTATGCGTGAGTTTGGCGGTCTGGATGAAATGCAGGCGCACAACCTCAAGAAGGCTGGGCTGTTGTACGACGCCGTCGAGAAATCCGGTGGTTTTTATCAGGTTCATGCCGACGCGGGCTGTCGCTCGCTGATGAACGTGGCCTTCCGCCTGCCCGAGTCCGAGCTAGAGGGCAAGTTCCTGGCCGGCGCCACGGAGCGCGGCTTGGTCGCGTTGAAGGGCCACCGTTCGGTGGGTGGCTGCCGGGCTTCGATCTATAACGCCATGCCGATCGAAGGCGTGGAGAAGTTGGCCGAGTATATGACCGAGTTCAGCAAAGCGAACGCTTAGACTTTTTCCGTTTGCGGAAGAAGCAGCGATAATTGATTGATTTCCAATACAGCAGGATGTGCTTCGGCGCGTCCTGCTTTGTTTGCTTATGCGGCATAGGGTGGTGGGGGGGGCTGTTTTTTTCCTTAGCCATACTAAGCGCGAAGCGCAAGCAAGGGACGTGGTCGCAAGAGGCACCGAAAACTCGCAACTCTGACTTTTCCAACGAGCAAACTATCTTGCACCTCGCTTGCGCTTCGGGTTAGTGTGATTCTAAAGCTGCTAGCTGGTATATCTCAAGAAAACGGCCTCAGATACTTGACACGTCGCGGGAAATCTGCTTGGATATATTGTTATAACAACTGTGGTTATAACAATATACTCTCTGAGTACATCTTTTTCAGTGCTTTGAGGCAAATGGAGGAAGGAAAATGACCGCCTATAGTCGTATTGCCGGCTCGATTCGCGAGAGGGTTCTTTCGGGCAATTGGCAGCCCGGCCATCAGCTTCCCACCGAGCGCGAGCTGTGCAATGAGTATGGGGCCTCGCGGATAACGATCCGCCGCGCCTTGCAGATATTGGAGCACGAGCGGTTGCTGGACCGTCGTCAGGGCGTTGGCACGTTTGTCAACTCGACGGCTTCGAAGAAGATCCCTATTTCGAACACGGACTTTTTCGGAAGTATTTCGCGTCATGCGCCGGAGATGACCCGCCGGCTGGAGCGTTCGGCTCGAATTCAAGTCGATCAACAGTTGGCCGACGTGTTCGGTGTTTGCGTGGGCGATCCGTTGCTGACTGCGGTCCGCGTCGATTCAATTCGCGACGAGCCGGTGGTAATGGATGAGGTGGCCATACTAGGACGCTATGCGGAACGGCTCAACGACGAGCATCTTGGTGAGTTGGACTTTCTTTCGCTTTGGCAAAAGGTGGAAAATATCGAGTTGGACTATTGCACGCAAACGATCGAGGCCGCTCCCGCCGAGCGGGCCGTTGCGCGGCGGCTGCATTGTCGGCCCGGATCGCCCGTGTTGCGGGAAAGCGTTTTGTTGCACATTTCCGGTGGCCAAGCCGTTGGTTTCTTTGTGAGCTTCTATCGCCACGAGTGTTTTCGTTTTGACGCGACCATGAGTCTTTCCATACCGTAACGATATTTTTATTAAGGAAATTAAAATAGATACGTTACCGTAAGGGTGTTTTCATTAAGGAAATTAGAATGGATACGTTGATTTTCAATGCCCGCGTGATGCAGCCGGGCGAAGGGATTGTGGGCACGTGGTTGCGAATTAGCGACGGCAAGATCGCTGAGTTTGGCACGCTTTTGCCTGATACATGTTGCGAGCAAGAGAACCGCATCGACGCCGGCGGACGTTTGTTGACGCCGGGGTTGATCGATGTTCATACGCACGGCATTTGCGAGTACGCCTACGAGGGCGGCCCTGAAATATTGCAGAAGGCGTTGCGTGAATTGGCCCGCTTCGGCACGACCTGTGTCTTGCCCACGCTTTATGAACTGGTCACTCACGAGCGGCTCGACCAGTTGGCAGAACTATCGGCGGCCTTGGACGACGTCGACACGGTTGCGGTGCCGGGCTTCCACTTCGAGGGCCCGTTTGTGGCCCATTCGGGCGCGGCGGTGAAGATGTTGGCGGGCGACATGGGATTGCTCGAATCTCTGGTCGAGGCCACCGGCGGCCGCTTGGCTGCCATGTCAGTGAGCCCCGAGACGGAAAATATATTGCCGGTGATCGAACGGCTGCATGCGATGCGGATTCCGGCATTCATGACCCATACGCGGGCCAGTGTGGAACAGACCGAGGCCGCCATCGAGGCCGGTGCGCGTCACGCCACGCATTTCTACGACGTGTTCTTCGTGCCAGAGGAAAAAGATCCCGGAGTCCGTCCGGTGGGTGCGGTCGAGACTATTCTTGCCGACCGGCGTTGCACGGTGGATTTTATTTGCGACGGCGTGCATGTGCATCCCATGGCCGTCAAGGCGGCCCTGGCGGCCAAGGGGCCCGAGGGCGTGATCTTGATTACCGACTCGAACATCGGCGCGGGCATGCCGGCCGGCGTGTATCAAACGCCCATGGCCGGACCGGTGCGAGTTTCGCCCGACAATGGCGCGCGCCTCGACGATCCCAACCACAAGTACTACGGTGCCTTGGCGGGTAGCGCATTGACAATGGATCGGGGGATTTCGAATCTGCTGGATTGGCTCGATTTGCCCGACTCTCAGGTGTGGGCGATGGGGACTCGCAACCCGGCGAGTCTCGTGGGTTTGCCCGACAAAGGCGTGATCCGCGAGGGCGCCGATGCCGATCTGGTGTTGTGGCAAGACGAATTAATCGAAGAACAGAAGGGAACGAAGAAAAGAAAGGTCGAGTATCGCGCATTGCAGACGTGGGTCGACGGACGAAGCGTTTATTCGGCCATGGGGTAGTATGGCTTAGGCTGATATTCGTGAGTGACCAGGCGTAATAATCGCCCGCTGCATATTTGTCCGCCAGATAGTTTCATTGCATGATCCGGTCGGGTATATTGATATTTCAGAATTGCAGATTATTTGCATACTCTATACTACTAACCTCAAAGATCGTTAAGTTTTTGACAAAGTTATTAAGCGG
>CAZISU010001008.1:0-2932 GCA_964541935.1 uncultured Planctomycetaceae bacterium
AAGCTTACCGGTAATAAACATCTTCGCTATCCCTCCATGTAGCTACTGTGCCCTGTTTAGTATGCACCCATATTGAGTACACTGTCACCCTAAATCCTCACCCCTTCGGCTGAACTGGATTCCCGCCTTCCTTATCCGGCTCGTGGCCCTTAGGTGGCCAGACTTTGGGTCCTTCCACCCGAAAGTACTGGCAGGCCATCTTCCCAGACGCCAAATCCCGGGCTTCAATCTGCCAAATTCCAAACGGGTCGTTCGCCGCGATGTTCAAATCGACCGTCGCGCGGCCGTCGACAGCCGTCCAATAGCCGCTGAACTCGGCCTTGCATCCGCCAGGATCGCGAATCGTGATTTCCAAGGGCACGACCGCCGCCAGCGGTTTCCCGTCGGCGTCGACCACCGCCACCTCGCAACGAAGTTTATTGCCGCGCTGCACCGACTTGGGCGCCGCGATTCGCACAGCCTCAATCGGCCGCTCGCAGACCATAAACAGGCGCCCGTTGCAGGGCCCCAAATCGACTTCGAAGGTTGTGAGGCCGTCTTTCTGTGTTGTGTCAACAGCCCGATGCTCTAGCAGGTCGTAGACGCAAGACTTATCACGTCGTAGCGAAACGACGGCCGACGAGGGCAGCCCGTTTTCCATCACTAGCCCGTGGTGGCCCACATATTGACCAAATTCGCGATTGTCGTTGACCAGGAACACGTAATCCGTCCCCTTAAATTTGCGACGATAGGGAATCACGTCCGGGTTCGACGAGTCGACGCGACGCGTGTATTTAGCATCCAGCTTGCCGCGCAGCTCGGCGGCCAACGCCACCAACGCCGCCTTATCCTTGTCGGCCCGGCCGATACGGGCGTAGCTTTTCAGAACGATATCCGGTTTCACGGCCGGCGTGGTATTCTCGTCTCCCACGACCAGCCCGCCGCCGGCCTGGAATTTCTCGATCGCGGCGACCATTTTTTTCGTAATCACGTCGCAGTTGGGCATAATCAATACGCGGTAGCCGTCGAGCCCACGCTCCACGATGGTCTCGTCGTAAACGATGTCGGGCTGCAGGTGTGCGTACTGGGCGACAAGATGGGCGTCGCCCGACCACTTGCCACACCAGCCATAGGCCCCGCGACCTGCGAAGACCTGCGAGGCCAGGCTTTCCAACAACGCCACATCGCTCTTCACGCCCGGCACATTCAAAAGTGTCGGACCCAGTGGCTGCAATACCTCGTGGGTCAGCCGCGCCAGCTCCTGGTGCGTGTGTTCGTTAGTAAAGCGATACCCGCTCGTCGATTCGCACGGCACGAGCGATTGATAGCCGTGGTACATGATGCCGCGAATGGGCCGCGCGATCTTTGTCCAAAACGCCTCGCGGAGGTGCATGGGCGCGATGGTGATGAAGGGCGCTTCGGCCTCTTCCACTTCCCAACCGGCCTTAAACGCGGGCGATTGCTTGCCTTTCTCTGGCATGGGCGCCGTGTAGCGACGATACCAGATGATCTGCGTCATTTTCATGACCTGCTGCTTATGCGACGCTCCGCCGGCCATGGCCAAAAGCTCGTCGGTGGCGATGCCGATGCGAATGGGATCGGGGTAGCTGTAGGTCCACTGCGAGATCACGTCCACCTCGCCACCGCTGCCATACACGCTGGCCACGCGCACGGCCGGGTCGTGAAAAACCCAAAAATCCTTGCGGCCTGTCGATTTCAATCCGTGGGTTAGCTCGCTGTTCATCTGGTTCCAGCCGTCGCCCGCCTTCCAAAACCAGCGGTAGTAGCGGTAGATGGCGTTGCCGTCGTCGATCACCCGATCTTTGGGGAAGTCCGCCAGCGTGGCATGTCGCACGCCCCACTTCGACTTGACTTCCTTGGGAATATCTAAGCCCGTGGCCTTTTTGAAGGCCTGGCGGTCGTGCTCGTGAAAACATGGCTGCCCATTGCCGCGAACCTCGGTATGCGCCAGCGCCGCGCCATAGGCCGGAAAATGGCCGTACGTTTGTGCCATCGAGGCGCCCACGTTTCGGCTGAACTCTCCAAGCTCGGGAAACAGCGGGCAGACATCGCGGTCGCGGTGTCCGCCATGCGGCTTGTAAGGCTTGCCGTCGGGCCCCACGCGCCAGAAACGTTCGTCGCCGCGTCTTGATCCCACCGGCGAAAGGCTGGAAACGACGGTGATTCCATGCCGCAAGGCCTCGTCGAGCATGTCCTTGTTCTTGGCCACTTTTTCAGGCTTATTGGCTGCGACAGGCTTACGTGCGTCCCAAATCTTTCCCGTGTTGGCACCCATTCCAAGTGCGTGGTTAAATCCCATACGTTTCAGTCGGTCCTTCTCCTTGCTGATGCCATTCGCAACGCCCCACATCAACACCGGAAAACGATCCGGCGCATGACGCGGCACGATACAAACCGCCAGCCGTTCTTCGGTCTCGCTGCTTTCCTTGCCTTCGACCCGCAGCCGGGCCACCAGCGAGTAGTCGGCCGGGCGCAGGCTCGTATCCAAGGCGTAATCGATTTCGACCGGCCTGCCGGCGGGCAGATCCGACAGTTCGATTGTCTTATCCACGCTGCCCGCCGATCCCCGCCCGGGGGTTTCGGCCAGCGGCCCCGCCAACGAAATCGTCAACGTGGCCTTGGTCATCGCGTTTCGCTCCAGATTGGTTACCGCGAAACGCACCACCGCATCGGCTTCCATACGCACAAAGCTCTTGCGATCTGACAGCAACTCGACCTTGGCGGAGCGAAACTCGCGGGCGTCGCCACAGATCCGCACCTGGTCTATGAAGCCGGGGAAACCGTGATACAGGCTCCCCACCCGGTCGCCGATCACCAGATGGTGACCGCCCGGGCTGATACCTTTGCGCGAGGCCTTAGTTTGCGAGCCCCAGGGCAAGCCGTTGATATAAAAACTGCCACGGCCGGCTCCGTCGTACACGAAAGCCACGTG
>CAZISU010001009.1:0-2932 GCA_964541935.1 uncultured Planctomycetaceae bacterium
GGGGTTCGCTGCGGCCAACCAACCTACGATTCGCCGCCGAAGATAGTACGTGAAATCAAGTTCGGTGGCGAAAACGGACCACATAGAGAAATCGCAAAGGAGGATTATGTATTGAAAACGCAGGTGGTGGAATTGTTCCGCCATCCCGGGTCATATCGGCATGGGCGCGGCCGAGGCCATCGCCGACGCCGTGTGGAGCTTGCTGCTTTCCAATCCTACGCAATCGGACAGCAAGGCCTTCTTCCACGCCGATCATAACAACTACGCCGCCGGTGCCGATACGGCCTTGAGTGTGGATTCTCTCACTGCGGCCGAGGTCATGTTCGGCGAGCAGACCAAGCCCAACGGGCGACCGCTGGGCGTACCGGCACGCTTGCTGTTGGTGCCCACTGCTCTGAAGGTTCCGGCCGAGGTGTTGATGTCTTCGATGAACCTCAACGAGACCACTACGGCGAATAAGCCTAAGCCGCAATCGAATCCCCACGTGGGAAAATACCAGGTAATCTCAAGCGTTTACCTGAACAACTCGGCCTTCTCGGGCTATAGCCCCAAGGCCTGGTATCTTTTGGCCGATCCCAACCGCTTGCCGGCCATCGAGGTGGCCTTCTTGGGTGGTGTGGATCGTCCCACGGTCGAGCGTGCCGACGCCGACTTCAACACGCTGGGCATCCAGTTCCGCGGCTACATTGATTTTGGCGTTCGTGAACAAGACCCGAGCGACACCCGTGTGGAAACGGTGGAGTTTGGTTGGCACCGGGGAGTGGTGCGAATAGCCCGGTAGCGATGGGATTCACCGGCGTCGATGCATCGAAAGCCAACAGCAACAATCACCTTTTCCTTTGACGAGAACATGCCAGAAAACCTACAGCACCCATTACGAGCAAAGCAAGCGTCGACGGCTCGGGGACAACGGCCCTTGCGACTCGGAACCCGCTACCGTGGTCATAGTTTGTTGGGCCCCCTTCGCAGCGGAACGAGGAATTCAGGTAGGCGTATGTGTTGTCGAAACAACCACCACGGGCGCCACGATACGAGCCGATGAGGGCTTCATTCCACTCCCACTGATTGCCGCCCTGATCGAACGTGCCGTAAGCGCTGTCCGATGGCTTCGCTGTGTAGGCGCCCACCTCGGTCGTGTGGTAAGTAGTGTCCACATGTCCAGGGTTGCGGAAATTTGCCGAGCCGTTGACTGAATTCGAGCCGGCTGGCAACTCGGCAGTCGGGGGCGAGTCGCTTTGCGTTGGATAGTCCCAATACCCTGCGTTGGTCGAGCCGCCCTTATAATAGGCCGCCTTATACCATTCGTCTTCGGTGGGCAAAAAGAACTGTGCGCCCGGTTTGCGGACAACATTAGAGCCGAGCGACATGTCATACGCCCCGTTCTCCGTGGTGCTTGAGTCTTGTAGGCCAGTCGGCTGCCCGTTGTGCAGCCAGTTCGTGAAACGGAGCGTGTCGTACCACGAAACGTGGTTCACTGGCCGGTTAGCTCGACCAGTCCTCGTAGTATAAGTGTAATTGCCAGGTGAACCACTACGAATGATGCCCCCGACATCGTTCCAGCCGCCAGCCATACTTGTTTTGTACAGATCGTTTGGGTCGGTGTCAGCCACGGCATTGAGAAACTCGCTGTATTGGGAATTGGTCACCTCATACTTGCCGATGCCGTAGGCATAGTCCACGGCCCCACAGATGCGGTTAGTGCCATAGCCACCCGCTCCTACGCCGGAAAGCTCTCCCGCGTTGCCCATATCCCCAACCAGCACGATGTCGATGTTGATTTTGGCCTGCGCGACCGTCGCCGACAAGACCAGCACCACGATGGCAACAAAACATTTCACTACAATCTTCTTGCTCATTTGTAAAACCCTCTTCGGTAGATAACGCATTAAGTTAACAGAAATCAAAGACTTAAATTTGACTCGACTAAACGAAAACTCCATCAATGTCATAATATAACACTTAAGATGATGTGTAATCTATCTGATTGCAACGATTATGTCAATCATCAAGATGTAATATTGTCGGGCAAGGCGGGGCCCGAAAGTGGGGTGCAGTCATTGTAAACATTTGTGCAGCAATATGTTATGCGCCGCACGGCGAACGAGAAAAATTTTCGCCAGAATCACAAAAAATCCGCTACAACACCAATTTCCATGGCGGTTCACACCGCACTCGCGTGGATTAGTAGAATAGGGCCCGTAACTACAGCATCCACCGGCATTTCTGAGAAACTTCTCGAATCTTTTTACGAATCGGCCTCTTCGCGGGAAATAACTTATTAGGCGGGCAAAGGTGCTCGCTGGTGTTTTCTACTAATGACTGGGAGAAATTACGTATGGGTATTGGATTAACGTTTGACGAGTATGTGGACCTGCGGCGTCAGCCAAAGGAAGAGATGTTCCCGATGAATGCAACAGCTGCGTCTGGCCATCTCCGCTCGCGGGGCTACGACTGTAAGCCGGCGATGCTCGACTTGCTTGTCAAGGACCGTGCTGTGAATCTGGCGAAGCCGGATTCCTGGACGCAGGAGGATGTGGATAAAGCCGCCGAGTATTTCGAGGATTGCGAAATCTACACTCCTTACGCGGCCATGTGCTATACGCTCGGCTGCCGTTACGTAGATTTTCAACGGCCTTTGCAAGAGGCCTCTGAGCGCGAGTCGCAGAAGTACGGATGCCACATTTCCGCGAATGATCAGTATTTCGTCATGCATCGGGTTCCGCCGCGCGGATTGTTTGACGACGACGACAATCCGGTGGGAACCACCGCGTCGGTCATTTCGTTCACGCTCTGCGACGACATTCGAGAGCGGATCGAACGCGGCGAGGAGGTGTGAATGAGTGAACCGGAAAGAATGGAGATCACTCCAGATCTGCTCGAGTTTGCCGAGAAGGTGACGGTCGTGGAGGCAAAAAAACGCTGCCCGCGGTGG
>CAZISU010001010.1:0-2928 GCA_964541935.1 uncultured Planctomycetaceae bacterium
CCGGCCAAAATCGAGCACGAATACCGCCTCCTCCGCGACGACATCCTACTGGCCGTGGGCAATGTGACGCTGGCCATGGTCGACCACGAAGGAAACGTCTGCCGAGTGCCGGAGTGGTTGACGGTGGAAGTCGCGGGCTAATAGCACAAAGAAAAAACCGAGGCGGCAAGCAAATCTCACCGCCTCGGCGTTTTTTCGTTTAATACGATTTTGTCAGTTGCTCGCTAAGCGGCAACTTTTTTGGGCGGTCGCAGGGCGATGGCCAGACCGGTTGCCAACAGACAGGCGACGCCGGCCGGAATGAATGCCCAATAGTACGAGCCCAACGAGTCCCAAACACCGCCGGCCAACATAGGTCCGGCGATGCCGCCGATGCCGTAGGCCGTGAAGACGGCGCCGTAGTTGGCACCCAGGTTCTTGGTGCCGAAGGCCTCGGCCGTGAGCAGCGGGAACAGTGCGAAGTTTCCGCCGAAGTTGAAGCCTAACCAGCAAGCGGCGACGGCTAGTGTGAGTTCTTTAGAACCCATGCCTAAGAGGATGAACATCATGATGCCCTGCAAGAGGGTCATGAGGATCAGGGCCCCGCGGGCACCCATTTTCTGTGACGCGGTTCCCCACACGATACGGCCAAGTCCGTTAAACAGAGCCAGAAGACCAAGGACACTTCCGGCCGCGGCCGCGGTCAGGCCGCCTTCGTTGATCCCGAAGTTTTTCAGGCACTTGATGACCATCAGACCACAACCGGCCGAAAATACGAACGCCAGCCAGATCATCCAGAACTGGGCAGTTTGCACGCATTGGCCTTGGGTCAGGTCGACGACCTTGGCGGGCGCCGCGCCGCCCTTGGGCGCGGGCGGTTGCCAGCCGGCCGGCTTCCAGCCCGATGGCGGATTCGATAGTAACATTGCGCCGAGAACGACCGACACGAGGAAGATAATACCGAAAATCAGGAACGTGAAGTTGACGCCGAAGTCGGCAACCAGATTGGCCCAGGCACCACCCAGTCTGACAAAGATGAACGCACCGGTACCGAAGCCGGCCACTGCCATGCCGGTAATGAAGCCCTTCATGTCAGGGAACCATTTCACACAGGCGGCGATCGGGCAAACGTACCCCAAACCGATTCCCGCTCCGCCCACAACTCCGATAAGCATGAACATGGCCCAATAGCTGGTTCCGGTAAAGGCGGCCAAAATGTATCCGACTCCCAAAACCACGCCACCGACGGTGGCCACGATTCGCGGTCCGGCCTTGTCCTGCCAGCGACCGGCCATGATCATTACCAACGCAAAGGTAAACAGTCCGGCGGAGAAGATACCCGAGGTTTCGGTACCCGAGAACCCAAAGTAATTCGCTGCCCAGACTTTATCCGGCACCTTGGAAACGGTTTCTTCACAAAAAGCCTTAAGCTTCTCTTCCGCTTCTTTCTTTTCTACCAAGAGCGACTCGGAAGAATCGCCCGCCGAGATTTTAGAAGTAATTTCCTTTACAGCACCTTTGAGCTTAGCCAACTCCGTCGCGGTGTCGGCATCAAGTTCCAGAAGCTTTGGCGACATTGTTTGCACCAGTTTGGGCTTGTCCGCTTGCAGGGTCGGTGTAAACGTTCCCCATGCGTAAATTGCCCCTAAACAAAGCTGAATCAATAGAGCACCGACTACTACCAGCCAGCGATTCATCACACGCTCTTCCGACATCTACGTTCTCCTAAAAGCATCCCTTTCGCTGCTGCAAAAGGGAAGAAAACCTGAGAATCAAGGACGCCATGGCCACCATGGCCACAACTTGTAAACCCCATAATCTAACAGAATAAAACTGTCCTGGCTACCTGGGTTATCACGGTAGTTCTAGCGTGGGGTGTAGCGGGCGTGGGGTATAGGTAGACATTAGCCGGGCAAGGGTTATATATTCGTTAGAATTGGAGTGGCTCGAAAGCTACGCATAACACAAGCGAGGACGAACTCGGCATCTAGCAGGCTGGGCTTCATGCTCCTCGCTTGCGCTTCGCGCTTAGTATTATTTTGTCCTCACAAGTTCACTGGAGAAAAACATGCACCGTCACGTCCAACGCCCGTTGAATGCTAAATTTCCCGTTGCCGCTTGCCTGGTTGCGAGCTGTTTTATTAGCGGCTTATGCGTAATGGCTCGTGCGGCCGCCCCGGCTGAGTCGCCCCGTGTTGGTGGTGGGGTTATCGATGCCGCCAAATATGACAGCCTGCAAGCCGCTTTCGACGCGGTGCCCGAAAGCGGAGGCGTGGTGCGAATTCCCGTCGGCGAGTACCGCATTAGCGAACCGCTGGTGATTTCTACAAAGAACACCCGCGTGGAAGGCTGCGGCGTGGCCACGCATCTGATCAATTGCTGCAAACAGGGCAAGCCAGCCCTGCACGTCCGTTCGAAGAAGCCCAAAGGTCGACTCTGGCGGGTGCAGTTGGCCAATTTCCGCGTCAGTGGCGACGCCGTGAGCGAGGATCAAAAAACCGACAACTTCAAGAGCTACGACGGCAAGCATCCCGCACCAAACGCCAAAAATCCGCAAACGGGCGACGGAATTCTGGCCGAAAGAATCGACGAAATCTACCTCGAAGGCATCAGTGCCGATCACAACGGACGTTTTGGCGTGAATCTTTTGGGCTGCTATGAAGATCCACGCGTTTGCGATTCGATTTTTACCTACAACGCCCAAGCGGGGCTGAACATTGTGGCCGGGCACGACATCGTGGTAAACGCCAACCATTTCGAGGAAAACCTCGACGCGCTACGTTGCATGGACTCGTATAACCTCTGCATGAACGGCAACAATCTCGACGATCATCTCCGCCACGGTGTGGTAATTGAAAACACCTACGGTTCGGTTCTGTCGGGAAACATGATCGAAGAGTGCGAGGGCACGGGCGTCATTCTCGACCGAGATTGCTACGGCATCACGAT
>CAZISU010001011.1:0-2924 GCA_964541935.1 uncultured Planctomycetaceae bacterium
CAGTCGAATCCCAATTCGGTGCTGGCGGCTCCGATCGCGGAAGGCGGAGTGGCCGGCCTGGTGGGCATGCCCGCCATGACTGGCCGCGTTACCAGTCTAGTTTTAGCCTCGGAAGAATACGATTTTCCGGACACTCCGATCGAGGAGTGGGATATTTGGGATCTGATAGCCTTGCTGGCGGGTGGGACAAGCATGAGCACGTCCTTCTCCGCCGACCTGCCGGCCGATTCTGGTAATCGTTACACCGTACCGCTGGACAACCGCATCAGTTTTGCGGTCGAGGACGGTGTCCCAGACGGCGCGCCGCCCGACGCGCCGCTTCCGGTTTATGCGGACGTTCCGTTTTTAACCGCCGAGGTCAATGCCGAGATCGACGGCGTTTTCCGAGAAGTCGAAGCAACCTTCCTCCTCGATACGGGTGCTCAGTTTTCCATGATCTCCAGAAGAATGGCCTTCGCTCTGGGGCTCGACGAAAACGGCAATGGCGATCTAGACGACGAGGCGATTGGTTTTATCGATATAGCCGGCGTCGGTGGTACAAAAAGCGTGCCCATGATGAGTGTTGACGAACTGCGACTCCCGACCGAACAGGGCGTCGACATGGTCTGGCACGACCCCAGCGATCCATCGGAAGCACTTGGCGTACAATTTATCGTGTTAGACATTTTCCCGTGCGCGGATATCGACTTCAACGGTATCGTCGATGCCGCCGATCTTGCCATAATCTCCGGCAACCTGGGCCTTTCGGTCACCGCAGGCGACATCCCCTCGGGCGATATCGACAGCGACGGATACGTCACCCAGGCAGACCTGGATATCGCCACCGAACAACTCGGAGAATCAACGTTCATCGACGGCATATTCGGGATTGACATGATTACGGGCGGAATCGAGCTTTCGGGCGATGTGTTAGACCTGGAAATATCCGGCACGCCTTTCTTCGATGCCGTACACTTTGATTTTCAGAACTGGGAAAACGGTGAAGGCTCGCTGGTGTTCGACATCAACCCGCTCCACGCGGAAGTCACTCCCGGGGCTTCTACTCTTCCTGGCGACGCCAACGGCGACGGACGGGTCAACCTCTTAGACGCTACTATCCTGGCCGATAACTGGCTCAGCACCGGCGCCACTTGGGCCGAGGGCGATTTCAACGGCGATGGCGTCGTCAACGAAACAGACGTCACCATGCTGGCCGCCAACTTGCAATACTCCGGGCCGCTCGTCGCGGGCGATGCCAACGGCGACGGAGTCGTCAACGACGAAGATGCCGCCATACTGGCCGGCAACTGGCTAGGCATCGACGCGAGTTGGACCGACGGTGATTTCAACGGCGACGGGATTGTCAATGACGCCGACGCCGCGATGCTGGCCGCTAACTGGCAACAAGGCAGCGGCTCGTCCGCCAGTGTGCCCGAGCCGGGCGCCGCGATGCTCGTTGCACTGCTGGGCTTCTTGCTGATTGCTGTTCGACGACGCGCATGAGCCGAGATACCACCACACTAACCCGAAGCGCAAGCGAGGGCCAAAAATCGTTTCCTCTCGCTTGCGTTTTGGATTAATATGCCCGTAATATCTGCCAAATTCAAGCGTCTTTTCGGCCCGGCTTTGATTGCCGTTCTTGCCGTATTGGTTGGCGTGGGGCTATGGAAGACGGGCGGGGATCTGGGACGTGGCCGACTCGTTCTCAACCGCCGCCCCAAGGCCGTGATGGGGACCACATGCTCGCTGGCGGTTATCACCGAATCTCGCGTTCAACAAGAAGCCGAAGACGCACTGGATCTTGCCGAAGCGACCATACGCAAGGTCGAAGCCCGCATGAGTTGCTGGCGTGAAGATTCGGAAATCTCACAACTGGCCCGCGCGCCGGTCGGAAAGAGCCAGCCGCTCGGCCCCGAAACGCTGGAAGTGCTGCGCATCGCGCGGCAGGCTTGCCAAGACACGGGCGGGGCATTCGACGTCACCTGCAATCCCTTGATCCGGTTGTGGCGCGACGCGGTCGAGAAGAACAGTCAGCCCGACGAATCCCAACTGCAAGAAGCTCGCGCCCAATCCCGCTGGAATCTGTTCAAACTGGGCGAGGGCCATGCCACGCGGCTGGGTTCCAAGGCTTGCGTCGACCTGGGCGGGATCGCCAAAGGACATGCCATCGACCGGGCCGTCGAGATTCTAAAGCTCTCCGGCGTACAAGGCGGGCTGGTCGATATCGGCGGCGACCTGGCCTGTTTTGGACAACCGCCCAAGGGACATTTCTGGATCGTCGATATCCAAAACCCCTTCGATTCTTCGCTGCTGGTCAAGCTGCGTCTGGCCGAAGGGTCCGTGTGCACCAGCGGAGATTATGCCCGACCGATCATCATCGGCCGGCACCGCTATAGCCACATCATCAACCCCGCCAGCGGCCGTCCCACCGACGCGCTGCCCTCGGTCACGGTCTTCGCCCCCAAGGCACGCACGGCCGACATTTGGGCAACCGCCCTAAGCGTCCTGGGGCCCAAGGGATTCGAGCGACTGCCCATCGACGTCGAGGCCATGATCGTGGTCGGTACGGCCGAGGATTTCAGTATTTTAACAACCGCCGGAATGCACAAACTGCTCGAACAACCGCTGCCCAAGGATATTACAATCTGGAGATGATACACCATGTTAGCGGCGACGCTTGACGTCGCGTTGAGCCACGCGGGGACGAGCCCCGCCGCTAGCAATTGTCGGTCACAATCGTGCATTCGATGTCGAGTATCTCGGCCAATTGTTTGATGGTTTCGGCACGGTGGCCTATGCCCAGGGCAAAATGATGTGTGGGGCCTTCGGCGACCCAGCGTTTGAGGAAGGTTCGCACGTCGGGCTTGAAGAAGCCGCGTGTGTTGGTGTTTCCCGTGGGCGGTACGGGGCCGTGCATGGATTGCCCTTCGGCCACTACGAACTTG